>JAKEEL010000013.1 GCA_022616595.1 Methylococcaceae bacterium | reverse complement strand
TGATCGTAGGTGATATTCCTGAAGCCCGGGTCGTTGACGTCGGGAGAGATCGAAGCGGTCCGGTTCGTCGGGCCGAGCACGCCCGCGACGAAGCGCGGCCGATCGGGGGTTTTCGCGCTCGTTTCATCGGCAACGGAGCGCGCGAGTCGCGCCGATTCCAGATTGATTTCGTAGGCGAGCGATTCCATGGAATAATCGGCCATCGCAATGCGGGTCGAATTGAATGTATTGGTTTCGATGATATCGGCCCCCGCGTCGAGGTAGGCACGGTGAATGGCCTTGATGATTCCCGGCTGAGTCAGGGACAGGAGGTCGTTGTTGCCCTTCAGATCACGGCTCCAATCGCCGAAGCGCTCGCCCCGGTAGTCTTTTTCGGCCAGGCCGTAGCTTTGGATCATGGTTCCCATGGCACCGTCCAGGAATAAAATTCTGCGGGACAGGAGCCCGGATAAATCGGGTTTTTGCGGGGTTGAATCAAGCATGCTTCGAATCGGGATTCGTAAAATCGGCGCCGTAAAAACATAGCATTTTATAACCTGATTCGGCACCGACCAATAAAAATTCGAGTGCACGGCCATGACCTTGCGCATGTACGCCGAGATGAAGGGTCTACCGCTCGCGCGCGTACGGGTGCGGCTTTCTCATCGTAAAATCCATGCGGAGGACTGCTCGGACTGTGAAACACAGGAAGGCAAGGTCGACGAAATCATCCGCGAGATCACGCTCGAAGGCGATCTGAGCGACGAGGAACGCACACGCCTGCTGGAGATCGCCAACCACTGTCCGGTCCACCGTACGCTCAGTGCCGAAATCAAGGTGGTATCCAAAATCGGCTTCGAAGTGACCAAAACTGATCGCATTGCATGCGGATGCCCGCGATGCGGTACAGACAGGCCAACTGCTTGCGGTGCTCGATGAAACCGAACAGCGGGTTCTCGTGGAAAAGGCCAAAGCGGCCCGGAGGAAGAGTCCACATTGATCAAGATCCGCGCCGATGTCGAGCACGCCCAAGGTCAGCGCGAACAAGGCGATGATGTGGCTCAGGCGCACGCTTTCCATTCGCAGCGGCGAAACGCCTTTGCTTGCGGTTTGGGTCAGATGGGCGATCTTTCCGAATTCGGTGTGCATCCCGGTCGCAAAGACCACGGCCCTGCCTACGCCGGACACCACTGACGGGCCGGCCAACAAACAACATGAGGTAATTTCATGCGGCGGGCCAATTTTTCGAGCGCCGCGTCCACCCTTTCCGGCAGGTCATAGAATTCAACCACCAGGGGTAGATCCAGCGAGAGATCGATCAGCGAAGCAGTCCGGATTATCCCGTCGGTGCTGAAGCCGGCTACCCCGCGCAGAACGACAGCGCCGGCGACTTTCTCCTCGTCGTGCAAGAATTTCAGGATGTCTGCAAGCAAATGCTCCGCCTCGCGGATATAGATTCGCGCTACCGTGATTTCCCGATACGCCATAACCAGTCTCCGGCCAATGCGCCCACCCAAACCGCCACCGCTCCGAACAGAGCGTTGATCGCGAAAATGCTCAACAAGCCGTGGATCTCCGGTTGGCTTGCACTCAGCTTGGAAACCACCCACACACTGGACAGCAGGGTAACCACCCCGAGAAGCGTGATCAGGGCTATCGCCCGGTGACCTGGCTCCAGCTTCACTGCCTGGCCTGCGACTTGGAAAAGTGTCGCGAGCAGGAACATCAGCACGAGACCAACCAGCAGTCCGGAATAGGGAAAATCATGTCCCAGCCAGGGATAAAGGTCATCCGCGAACAGCTTCCGCCCCATCACCAATCCGATCCAGACCGCCGCCAGGCACAGGACCGCGCTCAGAAAAACGTTCAGGACCGCTTTCTGAAGATTGCCCTGCTCGAACAGGTACAAGGTCTCCAGCGCGAACGCGGAAAACGTGGTATAGGCACCAAGAAACCCGACCAGGATGGCGGCCCGATATTCGGGCGCGAACGTGAACCTTTGCAGCATCAATTCGGTGAGAAAGCCCATCAGGAATGAGCCGGACACGTTCACGAACAGAGTGCCATGCGGAAAGCCGCGGCCCAGCCAGGCATAAATACCGTTGGCCACCAGAAAGCGCGCCACGGCACCAGCCGATCCACCCAACGCAATCACGATGATCTCTTTCATGCCATCCTGAATCGAATACGTTTTCGGAAGACTCCCGGATCAGCGTTTGCGCAGGTAGGTTCCGACCAGTTCGGACATTTCGAGCACATGGCCGTCCATCGCTCTTTCCAATTGAATCTTGCTCGGTTTCCGCAGTTCGGGCAGCCCGATATCGAGCGCGTAGAGCTTATGGAAATAGCGGTGTCTGCCCACGGGCGGGCACGGGCCGCCGTAGCCGGTTCGTCGCCAATCATTCAGGCCTTCGAGGGTCCCTTGCGGAAGATCCTCGGAACGGACGCCTTCGGCAAGCCCGGACGAAGTCACCGGAATATTGTAGAGCACCCAATGAACCCAGGTCATCTTCGGCGCGGCCGGATCCGGGGCGTCCGGATCATCGACGATCAAAACCAGGCTTTTCGCGCCTTCCGGGATACCGGTCCAGTTCAACGCCGGGGACAAGTCTGCCCCGTCGCAGGTGTAGCGTTCGGGAATTTCACCGTGCTCGGAGAATACCGGCGACAACAATTGCAGGGTCATGGCCACTCCTTCGTCTTCTGAATAAACATTCCAGGGCAGTCCTAAAAAAATCGAGGCGGCCAGCGCCGAACGGAACAGGGTGAATTTCGTCATTGGTCGGCCTCGGGATGCGGTGACGGATGCACGCCGTTTCAGGACTCGTCCCAATCTTCTTCATCGATGTCGGACTCATCGTATTCGATCTCATCCACATCACTATCGTCCAAGGTTTCTTCGGCATATTCATCGGGACTGTCGATGGCTTCGAGTTCAAGCGCGTACCACGAGTCGATATCAAGGTCCTCGCGATTGCCGTCGGCATGTTGAATTTCCACGATACCGTCTTCTTCGTCGAACGCGACGACTTCAAACTCCTGGCCTTTGTCCAGCCGCTGATACCAGTTCCCGACAATCGGATCAACGTCCGTCGCCATTTCTCCTCCTACTCATTCGAGCCGTTCAAATACAGGATAAAAACTTCAGGCTTTATTAAAACAGCAAAAATCGTTTTTGGAAATAAGCAGTCGTTTCCTGAATCATGCCTTCGAAGATGCAATGCCCGTGTTCCGGTATGCGAACATTCAAGCCTCGATTATGATAAGGATGGTTCGTTCGAACAGCAATACGTGAGCGCCGAAGGTGGCAAACAATTTCTGTCCGGAGCGAATGCCGCCGGGTTTCCTCGACAGGGACGTTTCGGCCCAGATATACCACGGGGATTCGGCGAGGCATGCGGCCTTTCAATGACACGCTGCCAATAATCCCCGTTCAGTCCGATCTTTGCAATACGACAATCTTCCCGTCGTCGGCCAGTAATTCCATTTTTCGATCTGACAACGACAGGATTTTGTCCCGGGTCTTGGTACCGGATTTGAGGTAGCCACTGCTGGATTGAGTGATTTCGATCACTAAGTAACCGTCGATGATATTCCATCGGGCTTCGTAGCTTACATTGTCTTTCCGGTCCGGATATTCGTAATCGACGCTTCCGACCAGCAACAAACCGCCTTGGTAATGATCCGTGCTCCGCGCCTTGATCCATCTGCCGGGATGGCTTTGGTCATTCCATTCATATTCTCCGCGCCATGTACCGAGAATCCGATGCTTGAGCGAATCGTCGGAATCCAGCGGATCCGCATTCACCGGCGAGAAAGCGGCCAGCAACGCGATGGTTATGAGGAGGGTTCGAGTGTGCATGAATTTTCCAGCCAGAGTCCGTATATTATTCAGGATCGGATGACGATCAGGGATACCACGGACACGTTCCGCCGTGCGAACAGACCCCCCGACGCCAACCTCGTACCGCGCAGGGTATGCAGCGCGCACCTTCTCGGACCGCGAATATGGCACCGATCAAGATTCGCGAACATTTCGACCAGCCTAGCCGGTCCGGCACCGGGAGTTTAACCGGGGTGCCCGCTATGGACCGGTTAGCCCATGTGCAAAACGAAAGGCTTGGAATCTTGAAAATAGTTCTACCTTTCAAGCTCTATGCGGATTTATCGGGGGGGGGACAACATGGCGCGCCTCGATGGAGAAACATCGAACCGCCTGTTTGAAACTCTGGAGGACTGGAACGCTTATTTAGAACGGCTTGCGCCTCATTTTGATGAGGTGGCGCCATGAGCCTGGAACGTCAAGCGCAAACCGCCTCAGAGATTTCGGAAATATTCGGCAAATCGGCTTCGCGGGAAACAAACCGGGTCAAGCAAAACTCCGCGTCGCCCTTTTCCCTACGCCTGTCGGCGGACGAACGTGCCCGGTTGAATGAACAGGCAGGAAGCCAGCCGCTCGGAGCCTATATCCGGTCATGTCTTTTTGGTCAGGATACCAAAAAGCGCCGCCCTGTCCGGCGCCCCGGCCTAGATCATCAAAAGCTGGCGCTTGTCTTGTCGGAACTTGGCCGCTCCCGGCTGGCCTCCAACATGAACCAACTGGCAAAGGCGGCCAATATCGGCACGCTCGATTTTTCTGAGTCCGTTGTTGGCGAACTTCAGGAAGCGTGCCGGGCCATCGCCCAGATGCGGGAGATGTTGATTGCGGCCCTCGGCCTCAAGCCGGAGGGCGGTGCATGATCCTGGTTGGCAATCAGCGCGGCGGAGCCAAAAATCTCGCCCTTCACTTGCTCAAGGAAGAAAACGACCATGTCGAGGTCCATGAAATCCGGGGGTTCGCCTCGGAAGACCTCGCGGCGGCGCTGAATGAAGCCTATGCCATCAGCCGCGCCACGCGGTGCAGGCAATATTTGTTCTCTTTAAGCCTGAACCCTCCTCCCAATGAAAGCGTGCCAATTGCCGCATTTGAGGACGCGATTGATCGGGTCGAAGAGCGGCTTAGCCTTTCCGGCCAGCCCCGCGCCATCGTCTTCCATGAAAAGGAAGGCCGCAGGCATTGCCACGCGGTCTGGTCGCGGATTGATGCGGAAGAAATGAAGGCGGTTCCTCTGCCATTTACCAGGCGCAAGCTCCAGGAAATCGCC
The DNA here is from genome assembly GCA_022616595.1 of Methylococcaceae bacterium. Lineage (GTDB taxonomy): Bacteria > Pseudomonadota > Gammaproteobacteria > Methylococcales > UBA1147 > UBA1147. The sequence goes on along the minus strand of JAKEEL010000013.1, from coordinate 2 downwards.
CG
>JAKEEL010000012.1 GCA_022616595.1 Methylococcaceae bacterium | reverse complement strand
TCGATCAGATGGATATCCAGGTCGGATCCTACATCCGCAGGATCGACCCAGGGATCATAGACATCGACAATCGCATTATAGCCTTTGAGTTCGTCGATGATATCGACCACCCGGGTATTGCGGATATCCGGGCAATTTTCTTTGAATGTCAAGCCCATGACCAGGACGTTGGCCCTTGCGACATGAATGCGTTTCTGGGTCATCAATTTGACGACTCGTTCGACCACATAGGCTCCCATGCGATCGTTGATCCGCCGGCCCGCCAGGATGATTTCCGGATGGTGTCCGACTTCCTGGGCCTTGTGGGTCAGATAATAGGGGTCGACCCCGATGCAGTGGCCGCCGACCAGTCCCGGACGGAACGGAAGAAAATTCCATTTGCTGCCCGCCGCCTCGAGAATCTCGATCGTATTCAAACCAAGATCGTTGAACAGCATGGCCAGTTCATTGATCAGGGCGATATTGACATCGCGCTGAGTATTCTCGATGACCTTGGCGGCTTCGGCAACTTTGATACTGCTGGCTTTATGGGTTCCGGCACGGACCACCGTCGCATACAACCGATCGACAAAGTCGGCGATCTCGGGTGTCGACCCGGAGGTCACTTTCTTGATCGTAGCGACTCCGTGTTCCTTGTCGCCCGGATTGATTCGTTCCGGACTGTAACCCGCGAAAAAATCCTGATTGAAGGTCAGGCCGGAGCGGGCTTCCAGGATCGGAACGCAGACTTCTTCGGTCGCTCCGGGGTAGACCGTGGATTCATAGATCACGATATCGTTTCTGGAAAGAATTTTGCCGATCATGGTGCTCGCCGTGACCAGCGGGTCCAGATCCGGGCGCTTATTCTTGTCGATCGGGGTTGGAACTGTAACGATATAAACATTACAATCCCTGAGATCTTGTGGATTCGATGTGAGTTCAAGATGCTTGGCTCGGGCGAGTCGTGCTGAATCGACCTCCAATGACTTGTCGATGCCGTCCTTCAGCTCACGGATTCGTTGGGCGTTGATATCCAATCCGATCGTGCTGAAATGGTCCGCGAATTCTACCGCGAGCGGCAGGCCGACATAGCCCAGTCCGACCACGCCGATTCTGCATTCAGAAAGTGAACGCATGGAGTCTCCTTGAATTGCTATTGATTGATACGCAAGTGATTCAGTTGGTTCAATTGATTCTAGCACAGGTCGTCGCGAGTCCCTTTTTAATATAATACGTGGCAAGCATTGGCTTATCGCAGCGGAATCCGATCGAGTGGCTCGCCGGGCTTCTGAACCTAATCTTTAGCCACGCTGAAGAGTGCGGCCGCGTTTATTGTGAACCTTGATAGTTTCGGAATTGCATGATTAGAATTTTTCGACATTACATTTCTGGAATATTTCTCGGCCTCATCCTGTTGGAGATTGGAGTGTTCTTCTCATCGATCTATTGCGGGTCCCTGCTGCGTTACCAAAACGCAATACCCGTTGACAGGACTCTGATCGTACAGTCTTGTCTATACACCCTGGTCATGTTGATGAGCAATACCGGGATGGGCTTGTATCAGCGGATGCAGACCTGGGGGGAGGCGGGATTATTGCTCCGGGTCCTGGTGAGTCTTGCATCGGGCACGCTGGTCATGAGTCTGTTGTTTTATGCCTTCCCGGAAATTGAATTAGGCAGGGGAGTCTTCGGCTATACGCTGTTTTCGACGTTCCTCGGAGTCACGATACTGCGATTGCTGTTTTATTCGGTGGTCGACCAAAAAGTCCTGAAGAGGCGGGTTGTGGTATTCGGGGCGGGGCGCAACGCACAGAAGATTGTCGAGCTGGAACGGGCCAATGGCACACAGAATATTCGGGTCATCGGATGTATTGTATTGGACCATCAACCGACCTTTGTTGCGGAGGAAAAACTGATTCATCTCAAGGTACCCTTGAACGAGTACGCCTTGCAGGAAGACATCGATGAAATCGTGATCGCGCCGGATGATCGCCGCAGTGGACTCCCGGTGGACGAGTTCCTGGATTGCAGAATGAACGGATTCGAAGTGGTCGATTTGTTGACCTTCTTCGAACGCGAAGCCGGGTTTATTCGCGTGGACGCCTTATACCCGAGTTGGCTGGTTTTTTCAGACGGCTTCCGAGCCGGGTTCTTGAGATTGAGCGCGAAGCGGATTTTTGATATCGCCGCGAGCTTGATCCTGCTTTCCGTGACCTGGCCGGTCATGCTCCTGACCATGATTGCGATCAAACTGGAGAGCCGCTTCAAAGGGCCGGTTCTGTATTCCCAAGCGCGGGTCGGGATGAGCTGGCGGCTTTTCAATGTGATCAAATTCCGCAGTATGCGCCTGGATGCCGAAGCGACCGGTAAACCCAGAATGGCGAGTCGGGACGATGACCGGGTGACCGGGATCGGAAAATTCATCCGAAAATTCAGAATCGACGAATTGCCGCAACTGTTCAATGTATTGAAGGGAGAAATGAGTTTTGTCGGGCCGCGGCCCGAACGCCCGGAATTTGTCGAACAATTCGCCGAATCGATCCCGTACTACTCGGAACGCCACAGGGTGAAACCGGGTATTACCGGATGGGCTCAGCTGTGTTATCCCTATGGCGAAAATGAAAACGACGCGCTGCAAAAGCTTCAGTATGATCTTTACTACGTGAAGAATTACAGTTTATTCTTTGATCTGATTATCATTCTGCAAACGATTGAGGTCGTGATTTGGGGCAAAGGCGCGCGCTGAGGTTCCCGAGCGACGAGACCAGAGGTACGATCCGCTGTTATTTAACATGAATATTGGTTTTCTGAGCTATTCGCTGGGAGCACTGGCCTTTTTATTGTTGTCGGTGCTGATCTTCGTGAGTTGGCGGGGCCGCGAACTCGGTGCTTTGTTGTTTAGCGCTTCGCTCGTGTCGACCCTGTGGGCCGCGGTTTTGGCCTTTCAATCCTACACACTCTCGCTCCCGTCCTATTTGGTCTTCACGGTTGAAATCGCGCGCATCGGAGTCTGGCTGGCGTTCATTCAAAGATTGCTGGGGCTCGCGGTGCACCCGGAGCACGGTCATTTCGGGCTGTTCAAGAAGCTTACAGTCCTTGGTTACGGACTCATTGCATCCCTGTTGGTCATCGAGTGGGGCTGGGCCCGGATCGCAACCATCCTTCCCGATTTCATCGACCCGAGTCTCAAGAATATCGGTTACGTGATACTGGCCTTGACCGGAATGGTTTTGATCGAGCAACTCTATCGGAATTCCCGCCCGGATCAGCGATGGGCGATCAAATTCATGTGTTTCGCGATCGGCGGTCTGTTTGCATACGATTTTTATCTTTACTCCGATGCTTTGTTGTTTCGTCGCATCAACCCGGATCTGTGGATGGCGCGCGGGGCGGTTCTAGTCCTCTGCGTTCCGCTGATTACGATTTCCGCGGCACGCAGCCCCGATTGGTCAGTCGATCTGTTCATTTCCCGCGGAATGATATTCCACACGGCGACTCTGCTGGGCGCGGGACTTTACCTGCTTTTGATGTCCTTCGCCGGGTATTACATCAGGACCTACGGCGGTTCCTGGGGCGCGGTGGCACAGATCGTGTTTCTGGTCGGCGCATTCATGGTGCTGGCCCTGCTGCTGTTTTCCGGCCAGATCCGCTCTTGGTTCAGAGTTTTCCTGAGCAAGCACTTTTTCAGTTATGCTTATGATTATCGTCAGGAATGGCTCGGAATTATTGCCAGGCTTTCGGAAACCGATTCCGGACTGCCACTGCGGCAAAGAGTAATCCTGGCCCTGTCAAGCCTCGTAGAAAGCCCGAGCGGCGTACTCTGGATCAGGGAAAATCAGGATCAATTGTTAAAGCGTGCGGATTTCGGGGATCCCGAAATAGACCTTGGCAAAATCGACGCCGGGGATCCTCTGGCCCGATTCATCGCCAAACATCGATCGGTGATCAACCTGAATGAATTGGATCGAGTACCGGAGCTGTATCCGGGACTGGAACGCCCGGCTTGGTTGGACCCGTACCCGAACGCGTGGGTCTTGGTTCCGCTGTTTCAGGGCAATGAATTGTACGGGCTGGTCTTGTTGACCACTCCGAGAACCACGATCGACTGGAACTGGGAGGTCATCGACATTCTAAAGACAGCCGGAATTCAGGCAGCCAGCTATCTCGCGCTCGAAGACGCGGTCTCGGCGCTATTTGAAGCGCGTCAGTTCGAGGGCTTCAACCGCCTTTCAGCCTTCGTGATCCATGACCTGAAAAACGTGATCGCCCAATTGACCCTGGTGGTCCGGAACGCGGAAAGGCACAAGGATAACCCGGAGTTCATGGCGGATGCGATCAAAACGATCGAACATTCGGTGGACAAGATGAATCGCTTGATGTCTCAGCTCAAGAACGCGGGCCCTGCGGGTTCGTCCAGGGAATTGAGCGTCAAAGATGTTTTACTCAGCGTTATACGGTCGCGGGCCCGTCAAAAACCCAAACCGGCGATCGATCTGTTGGATGATGCGAATCCGATCGTGCGCGCCGATGAGGATCGTCTCTATTCGGCTTTCGAACATATCATTCAGAACGCGCAGGAGGCGGCCGGAAAATCCGGCACCGTTCGAGTGACGCTTCAAAGCGGTCAGAATACTGCTATAGTTGAAGTCAAGGACAGCGGGCACGGAATGGATGAGCCGTTTATCCGGTCCCGTTTGTTCAAACCGTTTGATACAACCAAGGGGCTGACCGGGATGGGTATCGGTGCCTACGAAAGCCGGGAATACATTCGATCGCTTGGCGGCGAATTGAATGTAATCAGCAAAGTCGGCGCCGGGAGCGTGTTTCAGTATCAGATTCCCGTTCTGTTCTCCGAAAACCCGAACATTTCCTTTGCCGAAGGAGAATCTATTTGACCGGTCAGACGCTATTGATCGTCGAAGACGACCCGGGCCTTCAAAGCCAGTTACGCTGGAATTTCGATCAGTACAAGGTCCAAGTCGCCGACGACCGTGAATCCGCGATCGCGGCGATTCGCAAATCCGTACCCGCGGTGGTGACCCTGGACCTGGGATTGCCGCCGGATCCCGGCGGTGTTTCCGAGGGATTCAGGACCTTGCAGGAGATATTGGCCGAGACGCCTTTTTCCAAGGTGATCGTCATCACCGGCAACAACGACACGCACAACGCGGTGAAATCGATCGGTCTCGGCGCCTATGATTTTTACCAGAAACCGATCGAACCGGAGATCCTGTCGCTGGTGGTCAAGCGCGCATTCAGGGTCTTTGAACTGGAAGAGGAGAACCGCAGTCTGGCGCGCCAGCATTTTGCTTATCCCTTGCGCGGTATCATCGCGGCCAGCACCGAAATGCACGAAGTTTGCCGCACCATCGAACGCTTGGCCCCGACCGATGTGACGACGTTGATCCTCGGTGAAAGCGGCACCGGCAAGGAGGTTCTGGCGCATGCACTGCATGCGCTGAGTCCGCGGGCCAACGGTCCCTTCGTGGCGGTGAATTGCGCGGCGATACCGGAGAACCTTCTGGAGAGCGAACTGTTCGGTCACGAAAAGGGAGCCTTTACCGGGGCGGACAAACAAGTCAAGGGGAAATTTGAACTCGCCGAAGGGGGTACCTTTTTCCTCGACGAAATCGGCGACATCCCGCTCGCGCTGCAGCCCAAACTGTTGCGATTCTTGCAAGAGAGAGTGATCGAAAGAATCGGAGGACGCAAGGAGATTTCGGTCGATGTCCGAGTGGTCTGTGCGACTCATCAGGATATCCAGAAATTAATTGAACAGGGCAGGTTCAGAGAGGACTTGTACTACAGGATCAATGCAATGGTGGTCAGCATACCCGCGGTTCGGGAGCGCAGCGGCGATATTCAGGTGCTCGCGAAAGCCTTCCTGGCCCGATACGTCGAGCAGATGAAGTCCAAGCTGACCGGATTCTCGGAAACCGCGATCGCGGCCATGGAATGCTATTCCTGGCCCGGAAATGTGCGCGAACTCGAGAGCAGGGTTAAACGGGCGGTAATCATGTCCAACGGCCCGCTCATCGACGCGGAAGATCTGATGTTGCCCGGAGGCAAGCCGAGCGAGAAAATCACGAGCCTCCGGGAGATCCGGGACTCGGCGGAAAGGCAAGCCATTTGTCAGGCATTGAGCGAATGCAACGGAAACGTTTCGAAAGCGGCGGAACTGCTGGAAATCACCCGGCCGACGCTTTATTCGCTGTTAACCAAATACAGACTGAAAATATAGGACCGTCACGGGGTCCAAACCGAAAAAGGAGCATCCAATATGCATAAAATTCTGGGGATACTGATCGGATTGGTTTTTTTTGTTCCATGCAACGCTCAGGAGGCGGCCTCGGAATATTTGCGCGACGCCCGGAATTACATGGCGTCCGGGGAATACAAGGCCGCGGTCATTCAACTGAAAAACCTCTTGCAGGAAGCGCCGCAGAATTCCGAGGCCCGCGTCCTGCTCGGCACCGCCTATGTCCAGCTCGGTGACGGAGAATCGGCGATCAAAGAGTTCCAGCGCGTAAAAGAACTGGGTGCCTCCAGGGAACTTTGGATCGTACCTTTGGCGCGCGCTTATCTGCTCGCGGGAAAACCGCGCGAATTGCTGGAAGAAATTCACCCGGACTCCGGGGTGTCGCCGACCGTACAGGCGGATATTTATGCCAATCTGGCCATGGCTGAATTGGCCGTCAAGAATATCGGGGCGGCGGAAAAAAATATTGCGAAGGCCTTTGAGATCGATGATGAATCGGTCGAGGTTTTGCTTGCGGCCGCGCGTATTGCTGGCGCGAAACAAGATTTTGCTCAGGCCGGAAAATTCGCCCGGCAGGCCCTCGATATACGGAACGATCTCGCGGATGCCTGGTTGATTCTCGGCGAAGTGAACAGGGCCGAGGGAGACCACAAAGCCGCAATTGGCAATTTTGATAAAGCACTCGCAGTGAATCCTGATTTTTTACCCGCGAAGCTCGCAAGGGCCGCGGCTTATATCGGTGTTCGTGATTTCGACGCCGCCGAAAAAGACCTCGATCAGGTCAGAAAAACCGCGGGTGATGTGCCGATGGCCCTTTATCTGCAGGGCGCGATCGACTTCGAGCAAAAAGCATACGCCGATGCGGAAAGTTCGTTGAACAAGGTGGTCAGCGTGATTCCGGATCATTGGCCGAGCCTCCTGTTGCTGGGCACGATCGCCTACTACAACAATCAGCTCGAAAGCGCCTACGCCCAGCTTTCCCGTTATGTAAACGGCGTGCCGGGTTATTTGCCCGCGATCAAATTGCTCGCGGCGACCTCGCTAAGATTACGCCAGTTCCGCGAAGCGATCGAAATCCTCGAGCCGGCCCGGGCTGAGGCGCCCGATGATCCGCAATTGCTTGCATTACTCGGCAGCGCCTATATCGAGCAGGGCAATTACGACAAGGCAACGGAACTGCTCTCGAAAGCGGCGGAGATCGCTCCGGACGCCGCGGCGATCCGCACGCAACTGGCCTTGAGTTATCTCGGGACCGGAAGTTTCGATCAGGCGGTCGGCGAACTGCAGACGGCAGTCGATCTCGGCAAGGATCTGAGCCAGGCGGATGTGATGCTGGTACTCACGCTGATCCGGCAGAAGAAATTCGATGCGGCGATCGAACATGGACTCAAGCTTCTCGCCAAACAACCTGAAAATCCGGTCTCGGCCAATCTGTTGGGAGCGGCATATTACGGCAAAGGCGACGAGGATTCCGCCCGGAAATATTGGACCTCGGCATTGGACATCCAACCGGGTTTCATCGCGGCGGCGGCGAACCTGGCCAAGCTCGAAATCGCCAAGAAAAATTACGACGCGGCAGCGAACTGGTATCAACAGATCCTGAAGCAGCATTCCGGGAATATCAATGCATTGCTGGGCCTGGTTGAACTGGCCAGAATGCAAAAGAACAACCAGGAGATGAGGCGATGGATGGACCTCGCCCTCAAGGAAAATCCCGATGACATTCAGCATCGACTGGTCCTCGCGGATTATCTGGTGTCGCAACGCGATCTGACGGGCGCGAAAAAGCTCATCGATGAGCTAAAATCGAACCATCCGGATGATTTACAGGTAATGGCCAAATTCGGAATGATGCAGTTTCTCGCAGGTGAGTACGAATCCGCCGTTGCAACCTTCCAAGGTCTTGTCGATAAACATCCGGAAAATCCGGAACTGCGTTACCTGCTGGGTCAATCCTTACTAAAAGCGGGATCGAATGAAAAAGCGAAACAGGAATGGGAACAGGTGTTGAATTCGAATTCCGACTATTTTCCCGCCGCGGTTTCCTTGGTGCAGCTCGCATCGAACGCAAAACAATATGACGAGGCGATTAAAATTTCCCGCGAGCTGCAAACGAAGTATCCCAAACGCGCAATTGGTTTCCAGCTCGAAGGGGACGTGATGCGTGCCCGGGATGATCAGGCTAACGCATTGACAGCCTACCGAAAGGGTTTTGCAATCGAAGCGCAAAGCGCTCTGGCCCAGCAGATCTTTCAGGCGGCCCGCGCCACGGGAGATCGATCGGGCGCATATGGGTCGATGCTCGAATGGCTGGACAAAAATCCGGATGACGCGGGCTCCCGGATTATGCTCGGTATGGCTTATATCGAAGACGGCGAACAGAACCAGGCAATCCGGGTTTATGAGCAGTTGATCGAGAAGCAACCCGACAATCTTCTGGTATTGAACAATCTCGCCTGGCTTTACCAACAGAAGGCGGACCCGAGAGCTGTGGAACTCGCGGAGCGCACCATCGGGCTCGATCCCAAGGACGCGGAAGTGATCGATACCGTTGGCTGGATTCTGATGCTGAACGGTCAGATCGAACGAAGTCTTCCTTTATTACAGAAGGCGGCTGAGCAGGCTCCCGGGATCGATGCGATCCAACTCCACTATGCGCAGGCCCTGGCCAAGGCCGGACGAAATGCGGAAGCCCGAGAACAACTCACGAAACTTTTGGCCGGAGATCGGGCTTTTCCGGAGCGGGCGGAGGCCGAAGAATTGTTGAAATCGATCTGATCCGCTGCATGTCAAGGGAAACGCTGAGTAAATCCGTCCTGCATTTGTCAGCGGCGGGCAACGCCCAATGCAAATTGGCATTGGCCGGCAAAATCAAACGTTCTGGACAAGTCATTGATCGGCATAGAAGGGCCCGCTAGGTCGAACTGACGGCCACTCAGGCGTGTTGGTTAGTCAAACTCCGTTTTTGCGTCTACAACGAAAACGAGGAACGCTGGATAAGAGCGAAAATTGATGAATTTGAAATCGTTACCCGTCAGGCAGGACACGACTGGGCGGTCTTTGACCTGACGGACACCTTTGCAACCTGGCTTTCGTCTCAACGATACGCCAAGAGTTATTTCCAGAAACCGCATTTATTGGCCACGCTTCTACCGAAATACCGATCCTTTATCATCGAAGAGTTTGCAAATTTTCTTGAACACAACAATATTGGCGAAAATTCCGTGGTCGCAGTTAAGGGTGTCGGTTCGCTATTCGGTCTTCTGAAAGTCAAAGAGGTTGTCGACAAACTCGCGCCCATGGTTAAAGGACGGCTCCTGGTGTTTTTCCCGGGGAGCTACGAGAACAATCGTGACATCTACCAAAAGGACCCGGCTACCCGTAAATTGATTAACGAGGGTGTGGCCAACGTCAACGACGAAAAAACCAGCTTGGCATTGGCGGTGCTCCGATAGGAACTGGAGACCTTCGTCTGTGACGGTCAATACAAAAAAGGATTGGCGCACATTCTTGAAACTTACCTCAAGAATATCGATCAGGCCCAACAGCCTGCGGTGTGGGTAAGTGGGTTCTACGGCTCCGGTAAATCTCACCTGGTTAAAATGCTTCGTG
>JAKEEL010000098.1 GCA_022616595.1 Methylococcaceae bacterium | reverse complement strand
TATTTCGATGGGCTGTTAAAGGCGGTTCGGCAAAATCGGCAGGATTTCGAACACCAATACCGCTTTCTTGGAAACCGCAGCATCCATGCCAGCAGCATCGCGGTCAGTGCAGACGTCTATCGGAATCTGCGCAGCTATTTTATTCATAAGCACCGGGTGCAATACCGGCAGTTCGAGGGACTCGATCTGATCAGGAAGGATATCGCATTGATAAGGAGTTTGGCCGAAACCGGCGACCCGAAGGATTCGCACAAACGATTTCGCTACCGGATAAAGGGTGCCGCGCTGTTTTCTCCTGCGGGCCATGCGGAACGGATTTCCTCCCCTGCAGCGTTTTCCGCTCCGCTTATTTTGCGGAAGAAGGTCCGCGAGCGGTACGGACCGGGCTTTATCGAGGATCGAAAAGCGCGTATCGAGCAGACATTGGCCGGACTCCGGGAAACCGCTTGGGGCACGGATCTATTGCGTTTCCTGCCAGACCGCTATCCGGTGCTTCCCTATACCTTGGCCGATCGTTTTGCCGATTTGCTGGTCAACCTGACCGCACTCGAGGTCATCGAATACGGCTCCTTATTAACCGGAAAGGCGCGGATCGAGCCGGATCTTCCCGGATTCAGGCTCAAACCGGCCGAGATCGAAGCGCTCCGGCGTTTTCGAAACAGCCTGCAACAGGAGCTTTTAAAGCTCATGGCATCGACCCGGCCGGATTGGGGATATCCTGTACTGGTCGGGTTGGCGCGTTTGACGGTTTTGGATGAATCGATCCGGAGCGGAAAACTGGTATTGCTGGACACCTTCGGTTCCGAGCCGGGACGGGTCGATCCGGATGATATCCGGCGATATCGCGGAACCTTCGAACGCTTGGCTGCGGAAGCTCGAAATAAATTCGAACACGAGAAAACACACCTGCTGGCAGTTCCGTCAATGGACGAGGCCGACTACAGTCTTCTCGAGTTGTCGGGGAATCTCTATGCCGAATTGGCGCGCGGGGTGTCCGCAGGGACGTCGATGCGGATTCACGGGGGTGCTCTTGCACCCTCGGGAATGGGGGATGTGGACGTACCCGTTCTTCCGGGAATCAGCCATTCGCGCCTTTTGCAGCTACTCGACCGTTTGAACGGGTACGCGGCGAAATATTTCGGAGAACTGGAGCAGCATTATCGCTACCATCTCCTGACCCGGAACTGCGTGTCGGAAATCTTTTTGGACATCGAGCGGGCATTGGCGATTCAATCCAGAGTTGCCGATGGTTCCGGGGCCGTTGAGACGGAATCGGTCCGCCGTCTCGGCGGGACCATCGATCGCAAGCTATGGAATTCCGTACCGTTCATTTCGGCCGCGCAGGTCCGCAGCAATTTCCGGGTTGGCGATTCCCGGACGCTGTTGTCCTACAGACAGAAACGCCTGGCCGAGATGTACGCTGCCGAAAACCCGCTGATCGCCTATTTCAGAGAATCGAACGTCCTGACTTCGACCCTCTATCCTTGGAATCCGGATGACGGATTTTTCTTGTTTTTTACCGACGACAGGATTCTGCCCCGCCCTCTGTTCGGCGCCTTCAACCTGGCGGCCGGGATCGGTCAGATGCTGGTCGGGGGAGTTCTCTCGCCGCTTGCCGGCGGCGATGCATTCATCGGGGGCCTGAAAGGGTTCGTCTCGAGTCTTCCGGAATTGTCCTTCTTCAATATTCGAAAAGGCTCGTATCGTTATCAACCCTTCGATCATTTGGTGGAGCGCGAGGCGAGCGCGTATTGACCCATAAAAATGAATATCCCGGACGAACAATGGATGGAACATGCAATCCGGCTCGCGCGCAAGGCCGAGAGCCTCGGCGAAGTCCCGGTGGGTGCCGTACTGATTCGGGACCACGGCCTGATCTCGGAAGGCTGGAATTGTCCGATTCGAAACAACGATCCCAGCGCGCATGCCGAAATCGTTGCGATCCGCGCCGCCGGTGATCTTCTGGGAAACTACCGGCTTGTCGATACGACGCTTTATGTGACCTTGGAACCGTGTATGATGTGTATCGGCGCGATCATGCATGCGCGCGTCGGACGGCTCGTGTTTGGAGCGCCCGATCCGATCCGCGGCTCGGTATGCAGCGTGCTCAATCTGTCGGACCTGTCTTTTTTCAATCACCGGCTGGAATGGCAATCCGGCGTTCTCGCAGATCGCTGCTCGGATCTATTGAAGGATTTTTTTATGCGGAAACGAAACATTATTGCGAAACAGTCGGATTGAAATTCTCATCCATTCAACTCAGGCGCGGACTGCAACTCGGATTGGTCACGGGCCTGACCGGTCTCGTCCTGTCCTTGACCCCCGCCGTCGCGGATCTGGAAAAGGATTTCGGACTTGCATGGATGTTCGCGCTGCGCGGCCCGAGGTCCGCACCCGCGCAAGTCGTGATCATCAGCATCGATAATGAGTCCTCGCGTGAACTGGGATTGGAGGAAGGACCTGGCCTCTGGCCCCGCTCGCTGCACGCGCAACTGGTGAATAAACTCAATCAATTCGGCGCCCGCGTGCTCGTGTTTGACGTGTTTTTCAGATCCGGACGCGACCCGCGCAGCGACCGGGAATTCGCGGCCGAACTGTCGCAAGCCGGCAATGTCGTACTGTTCGCCCACCTGAATCAAAGGCCGGTTCAAATTCCGGATACCGGCGGTGGTTTGCAGACCATTTTGATGGACCAGCTCCTGCCGCCCTTCGAGTTGATCGCCAATTCGGCTTTGGGCTATGCGCCATTTCCGTTGCCAAAGGTCCCGGAACGGGTCAATCAGGCCTGGTTGTTCAAATCCGGCTCGGGCGATATCCCCACGATACCCGTACTCGCGCTGCACCATTATGCCGCGGCCGCATTCAATGCACTTCGGCATGAATTACGCCAACAAGCCGCACAGATCGATTCCGGAAGCGGGATCGCACTCGAGATCCCGGAAACTGGAAATCTTGCTGATACCGTGCGGCGGGTGCGACAAACGATACAGGCCCATCCGGAGCTGCTCTTGGATCCGGGACCGAATGATTCCACTGAAGAGTCGCACAGACTACGGAGTCTCTTGAGCGCGTTGTATCGGGGGCCGGATTACCACTATATCGATTTCTACGGCCCTCCGCAGACCATTAAAACGATTCCCTATTTTCAGGTCATGCGTGCCGCTGGGACGGATCACCCCGAAAGCATTGGATTTGATTGGACGGATAAAGCCGTGTTCATTGGCAATTCGGAGCGATACCAGCCCGATTTGAAAGACGATTTTCATACCGTATTTTCCGAAGACACCGGGATCGATTTGAGCGGAGTGGAAATTATGGCAACGGTCTTTGCGAATTTGCTCGAGGAAAGAAGTATCGAACCGATCGCGCGGGGTTACCACCTGGGTCTGGTCGGGCTCTGGGGACTGGCGATCGGGGTATTGTTCTATGCGGCGCCGGGCCTTGCCGCGCTCGCTTCCGCAACCCTGTTGGCCGTTTCGTATCTGACAATCAGTGCGGCATGGTTCGAAGACCGCGGGATTTGGATGCCGCTCGCGACCCCGTTGTTGTTGCAGCTCCCCTTGGCCCTGTTCGCCGCTCTGTTATTCAGATATCGATCAACCCGTAGAGAGCGCGAGCGGATGCAGCAAACCGCCGGTTATTTCCTGCCCCGGGAAGTGGTCGATTTATTACCCGAGTGGAAGCAGGGAGACCTTGAAAGCGCCGGACGTATGGTGGAAGGAGTATGCCTGGCCAGCGACGCCGAACGTTATACGGCGTTTGCCGAAAACAAGGACCCGCGCGAACTGAAAGACCTGCTCAACCGGTACTACGACTTATTGTTTCAGCCGGTTAGAGCTCGAGGCGGGTTGATATTGGACGTTGCCGGCGATGCGATGTTCGCGTTCTGGGAGAATGATCCCTGTCCGATCCGTTCGAGATTGCAGGCCTGCGAAGCCGCTATGGAAATTCAGACCAGGATTCGGGCGGCGGGTGGGTCCAATCGAGAGCCGAATATATTGCCAACCCGGATCGGTTTGCACGCCGGGAAGATGATCATCGGTAATGTGGGTGCCGGCGACCACTTCGAGTTCCGCGCGGTCGGAGATATGATCAACGCCACGTCGAGGATCGAAGGACTCAACAAACGCCTCGGGACCCGCATACTTGCCTCGGCACAGGTAGCGGCCGAGCTGGAGGGTGTGGTGGTCCGGCGCGCCGGAAAGTTTCGGCTCAAAGGCAAGGACAATCCTCTGGAGATCTTCGAGTTGGTTTGCCGGGCCGAGGATTGCGACCGGGGTTTCCTCGACCTGCGGGAAATATTTCTGGACGGTCTGGATGAATATGAGGCCGGCCGCTGGCGCGAAGCAAGATCGGCTTTTCAAACGATCATCAATCGATATGGCGGCGACGGTCCGAGTCTATTCTACCTTCAGTTGTGCAGCGATTATTCCAAACACGGCTCTCCGGAATCTTGGGATGGGGTTTACACACTTGAAGTGAAATGATAATAGATCGTTTTTTGTCGAGGGAATTGTTGACAAAATTGAGTTGAATTAGTACCGTAGTTTGCAAAGGCCGGCGCGCCGATAATTTCAACAAGGTACATAACCGGGCACAGTACCAAATGAGAAACTGCACGAAAGTGTTGTGGGGGTCGCTGGGGTTATGGATATGGGCCGCAAACGGGCTCGCTGGTCCGTGTGCGCCGTGGGTCTCCCGGGTCGTTTCCGTCCAAGGTATCGTCGAGGTCAAACGTTTGAAGGAGAGCGGTTGGTCGCGCGTCAAGCTGCAAGATCAGTTTTGCGCCGGAGACAGCGTCCGCGCCGAACTCCACAGTCGCGCCGGTCTGTTGCTTCGTAACGAAACGCTGTTGCGCCTGGATCAAGGAACGACTCTGATCCTGCCCGAACTCGCCGAAGAAGATTCGGCCTGGCTGAACCTGTTGCGCGGAGCCCTTCACTTCATCAGCAATATCCCGTACCGGCTCAAAGTCAAGACTCCTTTCGTGAACGCGGCGATTGAGGGAACCGAATTCGCGGTTCGTGTAACGGACTCCGATGCCAAGGTTTGGGTGGTCGAAGGCGAAGTGCTGGTGGAAAACCGGCAAGGCAGTATCCGTTTGGGCTCCGGCGAAGCAGCGCTGGCGGAATCCGGCAAGGCGCCGGTACCCTATTTAAGGATCAAGCCGCGCGATGCGGTGCAATGGGCGCTCTACTATCCGCCGATCATCGATTACCGGCCTGGCGGCTTGGCCGATTCCGAGCGGCAACGCGCGATCGGTTTGTACCGGACCGGCCAAATTCCCGCCGCGATAGAAATCCTGGAATCCATTCCGGATGATTCCCGGGACAGCAGTTTTTTTACGCAGCGCGCCGCACTTCTGCTCAGCGTTGGCGAAGTCGAATCCGCGCGTCGCGATATCGAGCAAGCGCTGGCCTTGGCGCCGGGCAGCGGCACGCCGCTCGCGTTGCAGTCCATCATCGAATTAACCCGGAACGACAAGCAAAAAGCGTTGTCCCTGGCGGAGAAAGCAGTCCAGATGGAACCGAGATCCTCCACTCCCCTCGTCGCATTATCCTATTCGCGGCAGGCCGCATTCGACATCGAAGGAGCCAAGGAAAGCATCCAGAAAGCGCTGGAACTTGCCCCGGATGATCCACTGGCCTGGGCCCGCTTGGCCGAATTGCAACTCTCGACCGGAGAACTCGACGAGGCCTTGGAATCCGCCCGAAAGGCCGAGGCCCTGGATCCCGATTTATCGCATACGCAAATGGTGCTCGGATTTGCCCGGTTGTTGCAGATCGACATCGACGAAGCGAAGGAATCGTTCGACAAAGCGATCGTGCTCGATCCTTCGGCGCCCTTGCCGAGATTGGGATTAGGATTGGCCAAGATCCGCGAGGGCGATGTCGAGGAGGGTACCAAGGACATCGAAATCGCCGCGGTTCTGGATCCCGAAAACTCCCTGGTCCGAAG
>JAKEEL010000011.1 GCA_022616595.1 Methylococcaceae bacterium | reverse complement strand
GCGTGACGATCAAGCTCGGCATAGTCATGGACCCGATCGGCCGGATCAATATCAAGAAAGACAGCAGTTTTGCGATGCTGCTCGAAGCCGGTGCGCGCGGATGGGATATCCGTTACATGGAACTCAATGACTTGTATCTGAGAGACGGACAAACTTTTGCCCGGATGCGGAGTCTACAGGTTGAGCGGAATGCGGAATCCTGGCACCGCTTCGGTGCCGAGCAAGAGGAATCCTTGCAGGCTCTGGATGTGGTTCTGATGCGCAAGGACCCTCCCTTCGATCAGGAGTACATCTATGCGACTTATTTGCTGGAGATTGCCGAGGCCAACGGGGTTCTCGTGGTCAATAAGCCGCAGTCCCTGCGTGACGCGAACGAGAAGTTGTATACCGCTTGGTTTACCGAGTGTTGCGCGCCGAGCCTGGTTGCGCGTGAAGCTTTCCGCTTCAAGCAGTTTCTAGGGGAGCAGGGCGAAATCGTCCTGAAACCGCTCGACGGCATGGGGGGGCGTTCCATTTTTCATGTGCGCCAAGGGGATCCGAATCTGAATGTCATTCTCGAGACCATGACTCGTGACGGCCGGCGATTCGTCATGGCCCAGCGCTACTTGCCGGAAATTCGCGAGGGTGATAAGCGCATTTTGCTCGTCGATGGCGAACCGGTACCCTACGCCCTGGCGCGCATTCCGGCCCACGGTGAAAGCCGGGGCAACCTGGCCGCGGGCGGACGCGCGGAAGGCCGGCCGCTCAGCGAACGGGATTTTTGGCTGGCCGGACGGATCGGACCGGTTTTGAAGGACAAGGGCCTGATCTTCGTCGGTTTGGATGTGATCGGGGATTATGTCACCGAAATCAATGTAACCAGCCCGACCTGCATCCAGGAACTGGATCGGGAATTCGGATTGAACATCAGCGCGCAGCTCCTCGATTGCATCGAGGCGTATCTTTCGTGCGGAGCGCGATGAACGAAATTCTGACGGCTTCCCCCCCGGTATCGGCGACGGATCGCTTGATGGTTACGGTATTTCTCGCGATCCTGGTCCATGCACTATTGATCCTCGGAATCCGCTTTGAACTCGAGAAAGCGGAGCGGATCGAGAAATCTCTGGAGATTGCGCTGGTCGATAATCCGACCCGTTCGGCACCCGAAAAAGCAGATTTTCTGGCGCAGGCGAATCAGATCGGCAGCGGCAGCGCAGAAAAAATCTCCAAACCGCAAAGCCCCAAGATCCCGTCGGCGCGTATACCCCGCCCTGAGCCGGGTCGAGAGCCCCAGGCGAGCATTGTCAAGAAAAAAGCACCTCCGGTTTTGACCCGAAAAACCTCCGAAATGACAGTCGATACGCAGGAGGAAGTCGAAGAACAAAATGCAGAACCTGTGGTCGAGCACCCGGAGTTGACCGCGGCCGGAATTTATCAGCAAATTGCGGCACTGAGTTCGGAGATATCGCTTGCGCAGCAACAGATGGCGAAGAGACCGCGCATCAAATTCATCAATTCGGTGAACGCGCATCAGTACAAGGCGGCCGCTTACGAAAAGGCGTGGCAGCACAAGGTGGAGCGCATCGGGAATTTGAACTATCCGGACCAGGCGCGCCGCGAACATCTGTCCGGCTCGCTATTGCTCGCCGTGGGTATCCGCAAAGACGGTACGGTTTATCGGATCGAGGTGCGGAGGTCATCGGGGCACCAAGCGCTCGATGACGGTGCGATTCGGATCGTGCGGCTCTCGGCGCCTTTCGCTTACTTT
Source organism: Methylococcaceae bacterium (assembly GCA_022616595.1). Lineage (GTDB taxonomy): Bacteria > Pseudomonadota > Gammaproteobacteria > Methylococcales > UBA1147 > UBA1147. Next base: position 4,807 of record JAKEEL010000011.1, on the reverse strand, counting down.
CCGGAGGAACTGGCCAAGGAAGCCGACGTGTTGGTGATTACGCGGACCTGGAAATTTTCAGACGACTCGCAAGTGACGACCAGCCGCTGACAGGTCGGTCAAGATCGGAATTTTGGCCGGAAACCTGCTAATTATTTTGATAGACTAATGATGACGGAGAGCGTTCGGTACCCCGGGAATGCAAAGAAACGTAGGAAGTTCCGACGAAGGAAGGGTTGCGATTAAAGCAACCGTTTGCGATTGAGGCGCATCGTGCCTCAGCCCACCGTACGATGTATTTTTACGGCAGATCAAATGAATTTTTTCAGGGCTCTGTAATTTCCCCCGCTTAACCGGAGACAGGGCGTTTGCAAGTGGAAACGAAGTCTGATGATAGAGACATTGAATGTAACCGACCATTTCCTGATTGCCATGCCCGGCATGGGGGACCCGAATTTTCAGCGCACCGTGACTTACATGTGCCAGCACAGCCATGAAGGTGCACTGGGTATCGTCATCAATCGCCCGACCGACCTGACGCTCGGCGACATTCTGCAACAGATGTCGATTCAAATCGAAAACGAGCGGATTGCGCGGATCCCGGTCTATCATGGCGGGCCGGTTCAGCCGGAACGGGGATTCGTGATTCACCAGCCGAAAGGCAACTGGGATTCCTCGCTGGAAGTTTCCGATACCATCGCGTTGACGACATCGCGGGACATTCTCGAAGCGATCGCAAAGGGAAAGGGACCGGATCGATTCGTGATTGCTTTGGGTTACGCGGGTTGGGGCGAGGGCCAGCTCGAGCGCGAAATCGTTCAGAATGCCTGGTTGAACGCGCCTGCGAAAAACCAGATTTTGTTCGAACTGCCCGCCGATCAACGCTGGAAGTCCGCCGCCGAGCAGATGGGCGTTGACATCAACCGCCTGTCATCGAGTGCCGGGCACGGATGAAGCCGACTTCGTCCGACGCTGACCGGCGGTTGCCAAGGCGCTTGACGGATCTCCCGTCCGATGAGGCATGAGTTGAGAGGCCAGTCTCCGGCATCGGATGCCTTGCTCGGATTTGATTTCGGTACTCGGAAAATCGGCGTGGCGGTCGGCCACATTGAAACCGGAATCGCGAACCCCTTGAGAACCTTGGCCGCCGTCCGGCAGAAGCCCGACTGGCAAGGCCTGTCGGATCTGATCGATACCTGGAAACCCTGCGGACTCGTGGTCGGCGTATCGCGACGGGCGGACGGGTCCGAAAATCGCGTAACCCCGCGCATGTTGCGGTTTTGCCGTCAGCTCGAGGGGCGTTTCGGGCTGCCGGTCCATCAGATCGATGAATCGCTGACAACAGTCGAGGCCAAACAATTGTTATTCGACGAGACGGGTGTGGACGCAACGACTCTATGGCGGGTGCAGGACCGGGTCGCCGCACAGCTGATTCTGCAAACCTGGTTGAATGAAAACCGAAAACTGGCGGGCGGGCATGGCTGAGCCGGCGATCAATGCAAACGCGGCGATCGCCAATCTCGCGCAATCACTTTTGGCCCTGATCCAGGAAAGATGCCTGGTCGATCCCTTGATGATCGGCATTCATACCGGGGGCGCGTGGATCGCGGGGGAGCTTCACCGGCGTCTCGAAATCCGGGAACCGCTGGGACTACTGGATATTTCGTTTTACCGGGATGATTTCTCCCGCATCGGAGTCAACCCGGAGATTCGTCCGAGCAGTTTGCCTTTCGATGTCGAAGGCCGGCAACTATTGTTGATCGACGATGTGCTGTATACAGGACGGACCATCCGGGCGGCGCTGAACGAGATCTTCGACTACGGACGGCCGGACTGTGTCGTGTTGGGCGTGCTGATCGAACGGGACGGGCGCGAGGTTCCGATTCAGGCCGATTGCGTCGGCTCGCGGGTCTCCTTGAAAAAGAATCAACGGGTCGAACTCACGGGTCCCGATCCGCTGCGCCTGGACATCCAGACCGTTGCCGCGGAAGTATCGTGATCAATTGAGCGATCCGTGAACGAATACAATCCAAATTTTCAATTGGATGCGAATGGGCAATTGAGGCATTTTTTATCCATCGAAGGCCTTGACCGGGAAATGCTGACCCGGATCATGGACACCGCCGAGTCATTCGCCGGGGTGGTCGCCGATCAACCGGTGAAGAAAGTTCCCTTGTTGCGCGGAAAAACCATTGTCAATCTGTTCTTCGAGAACAGCACGCGTACCCGGACCACATTCGAACTGGCCGCGAAGCGATTGTCCGCGGACGTGTTGAATATCAATATCGAGACCTCGGCGACCGCGAAAGGCGAGAGCCTGCTCGATACCGTCAGGAATATCCAGGCCATGCATGTGGATATGTTCGTGATCCGGCACGGCGAGAGCGGAGCCCCCTATTTCATCGCCCGGCATGTCGAACCGCATGTCAGTGTGATCAACGCCGGAGACGGACGGCATTCGCATCCGACCCAGGCCATGCTGGACATGTTCACCATACGCCGCTACAAACGGACATTCGAGGGTTTGCGGGTCGCGATCGTCGGCGACATTTTGCATTCGAGGGTGGCGCGTTCTCAGATTCTAGCGTTGAATACGCTCGGTGTCGCACAAGTCCGCGTAATCGGGCCCAGGACCCTCCTGCCGGTCGATGCCGAATCGCTCGGAGTCCGGGTTTTCCATAAGATGGACGAGGGATTGCAGGATGTCGATGTAGTCATCATGTTGCGCCTGCAGAAGGAACGAATGCGCGGTGCGATGTTGCCCAGCGAGCATGAATATTTCAGTTGTTTCGGTTTAACGCGGGAGCGCCTGCGGTTCGCCAGGCCCGATGCGATCGTGATGCATCCGGGGCCGATCAATCGCGGGGTTGAAATCGAATCGCGGGTTGCCGATGGAGACTCTTCCGTGATTCTGCAGCAAGTCGGCTACGGGATCGCGATTCGCATGGCGATCATGACCATGGCGATGCATTCCAAAGCCCGCTCGAAAGCATCCTGATGAAAGGTCCCCGCATTTCCATCAGCGGCGCGCGTTTGATCGATCCCGCCAGCGGAGTCGACCGGCAACAGTCGGTTTATATCGCGAATGGGATCGTCGCGGCGGTCGGTAAACGGCCCGATGGATTTCACGCGGATCGCGAAATTCAGGCTCCGGGCCAGATCGTGTGTCCGGGGTTCATCGATTTGTGCGCAAGGATTCGGGAACCGGGCCAGGAACACAAAGCGACGATCCCCAGCGAAACCGCGGCCGCTGTCGCGGGAGGCTTCACTACGTTGTGCTGTCCGCCCGATACGCAGCCGGTCATCGATACTCCGGCGGTCGCCGAGATGATCCGGGATCGTGCGGAACGGATCGGCAAGGCCAGGATTCTGCCGATCGGGGCATTGACCCGATCGCTGCGCGGCAAAGAACTCAGCGAAATGCGCGCGCTGAAGAAAGCCGGATGCGTGGCCGCGAGCAATGCCGGCAATCCGGTGGCCAATACGCTGGTGCTCAGGCGCGCGCTGGAATATGCGGCCAGTTTCGAACTGCTCGTGATGGTCCGGCCGGAAGATCCCTGGCTGCGCAATCATGGCGTGATCCACGAAGGACTCGTTTCCACGAGGCTCGGTCTCCCCGGTATTCCGGAAGCCGCCGAAACCGTGGTCGTCGCGCAGGTCCTGGCCTTGCTCAAACAAACCGGCGCGCGCGTGCATTTTGCGCAGCTCAGTTGCGCCGGCGCGGTGGACATGGTTGCACGTGCCCGCGAACTCGGTTTGCCGGTCAGCGCGGATGTATCGGCTCATCAATTGTGTTTGACCGAAGCGGCGCTCACGGATTTCGACAGCCTGTACCATGTGAATCCTCCTTTTCGCACGGAACAGGACCGCGCCGCGCTTTGCCGGGGTGTTGCGGACGGAATCGTGTCGGCGATCTGTTCCGACCATCAACCTCATGAAGAGGGCGCCAAACTCAATGCCTTTTCCTCGACCGAGGCAGGCATTTCTTCCTTGGAAACGGTTCTACCCTTGACGCTCGGTTTGGTATCCGCGGGACAATTGAATCTGGTCCGGGCGATCGACAGTCTGACCAATGGTCCGGCCAAGGTTCTCGGACTGACCGCCGGCCAGATCAAACCCGGCTCGGTGGCCGATATCTGCATTTTCGATCCCGAAGCAATTTGGACGGTCGACGCCCGGAACTGGTACAGCCGGGGCCTCAACAACCCGTTTTTCGGAACGCAGTTGAAGGGCCGCGTAACCTGTACCCTGGTAGCCGGCAGGATCGTTCACGAGCGGACCGATCAAACCTGATCAGGATGCGGTCCGGGAGGGGTAAAACCTTCCGGAGCCGCCGCGCCTTCGCCGAAGAAAAATTTTTCCCGTTCGGCCTCGAGAAACCTCCTGGCCTTCGGTTCATAGGGAGTCAGGTGGTGTTCGTTGATCAGCATGGTTTGCAGACCCACCCATTGCTTCCAGGCCTTCTTGGAAACGTGTTCGAAAATTCGCCGGCCTTTTTCTCCGGGGAAGGGCGGCGCATCGAGACCTTCCGCGATCTCGCCCAGTTTTACGCATTGCACCATTCGAGTCATTGTGGTTCTCTCATAGGGTTCTGTTCATAGTCGGATTCTTGACTCTCCGCTCCGAGTTTTTCCAGCAATCGTTTGATCGGAACGGGTAAAGCAAGATTGTTGGGTTCCGAAGGGTCGCACCACAGCCCGGGTGCATATTCGCGGACCGAATCGCGCGGTTTCGACCAGTCGGCGACCACCGTTGTGTATTCCAGATGATAGTGGCTGAAGGTATGACGTTGACTGGGCCACCATCGAAGGATCACGGCGCCGGAATC
>JAKEEL010000097.1 GCA_022616595.1 Methylococcaceae bacterium | reverse complement strand
GGCATCGTTCAAATCTGAACCAGTCTGATAAAAACCTTATGAAAATGGAGCGTTTCAATCGACGGTACCATAATTACCGTGCCATAGCAGTGATAGTGATCCAGTTCCTGGCCACCGAGCGACCGTGGGCTCAGGCAATTCCAAGCGCTAAACCGATACAGCCCCAAGAAGAGTTCATCGCCAGGGCCTTTAAACACTTGGTCGATTTCCTCGGAAGCGAATCGGCGGCGGTGATTGCCGTGTTCGTGATCGGCAGTATCCTAACGTACATCGGAAAAGACCTGATTCCGGCATTCTGCAAATGGCTCGTCGCCAAAGTCCTCGGTTTCTTCAATGAAATTCGCGGACAGAATTTGAGCGCCTACCGGAGATCCGTGATCACTCGATGCGATCAGATCCGGGTGGGCTATAAAAACTTCGTGATCGATGTGGCCCGGGATTATGTTTCTTTGCAGATCAAGACCGGAATGTCGGATCGGGATGTCGAACTCAAAGGGGTCGACGAGGTTTTGCGGGAATACCCTCGCCTCGTGGTTCGCGGGCATCCCGGTTCCGGGAAAACGACGTTGTTGAAATATCTGGCGATCCGCTATGCGGCCAAGAAAATGAAATCGCTGCATGGAAAGCATCTGATTCCGGTGTTTGTGTCCCTGAAGGACGTTACCGTCTCGGCAGATTCACCCTCGGCGGATTTGTTCGAGTACATGACAGAATGTTTCAAACGCGATTTCCAGTCGCCCGGGAACTATTTGCGGGAACAACTCCGGAAAGGCAATTGCATCGTGCTGCTGGACGGAGCGGATGAAGTGCGCAGCGATCGGATCGGGAGCCTGTTGCAAGGAATCGATGCCTTCGCGAACGAATTCGAAACGGCGCGAATCATCGCGACCGTGCGCAAGGAGGGTTACGAAAAAATCGGCCTCGGCGCGCGCTTCAAGGAAACCGAAGTCGCGGGACTCACCGTTCCGCAAATGGAAACCCTCGCCTCGAGCGTGTTGCGCGCCAACCGGCCCGAATCGAAACACGGCGGGGTGGCCGAAAAGTGCGATGAACTGATCCGGAAAATCAAAAATAATCCGCGGTTGTTCGGCCTGGCCGAAAATCCGATGTTGCTTTCCATCATTGCGCTGGTTTTCGATGAGCAGGGGGATCTGCCGCGCAAGCGCGTCGAATTGTACGAATACTGCTTAAGGCTGATCCTCGAGGTGCGCGAAGAACGGGAAGCGGGGATCAAGTATCGGCTTATCACTAAAATCGATCAGAAATATTATGCGCTGCGTAAACTGGCCTTGTTTTTCGTCGAACGGAATGAGTCGCAGTTTTCGGGCGATCTTTTAAAGCAGCAACTGAAGAGCATCGCACCGGAGATTAACCTGCCGGTAGATCGATGCGATGATTTTGTCGATGAACTATGCAAAATCGGTATCCTGCACCGGATATCCAGTCTCGGCGAGCAATACGATTTTGTCCACAAAACCTTTCTCGAATATCTTGCGGCGCGGGAAATTCAGGAAAACCCGCCGAGGGAGCGATTGGTTTTCGAACATGCCGAAGATCCGGCTTGGCGCGAGGTCATTCTGCTCTATATCGGTTTGCTCGGTGATCCGAAGCCCCTGATTGAAACCCTGACCCGGCGCGGCCAAGTCGCGCTGGCCGGGGAAGGTTTTCTGAACGCGCGGATTCAGACCGACAATCTGCGTTCGAGCTTGATCGAAGGGCTGGTTGCCAGGCTTGCCGAGGGCGGGCGTGACCGGGAACGAGTCACCCCCGTGTTGATGGAAATGATCCTTCCGTGTCTCGGCGAACTGATCGATCGCGCGGAGGTTCAGGCATTCCTCGAGGCACGAATCCAGGACCCGCTGGAAAGAATGGAGACCAAGGCGGCAATTTACCAGGCGGCCTTGCTTCTGGAGCCGGATGCGGCAAAGCGTTTCGGAGAACGATTCGACCTGGTTTATATCCGGGCCGGGAAGTCGTTCATCGGAACGGAGCGGAGTGGCCTGGAGAAACTCCCCGGATGGCGGGCGCTGGCGGCTTGGATTAGAATCGATCAAACGCCGTTGGAGTATCTAATCGATCTACCCAGACAGGAAATAGAAACTCCGGCCTATTTTCTCGATAAGTTCCCGGTGACGAATCGTGACTACGAGCGCTTCATCAAGGCGGGAGGCTACAGGGACTCGAGGTATTGGACCAGGGACGGTTGGGATTATGTAACGAAGGAATCGTTGTCGGAGCCCCGGTACTGGCAGCAGGAAAAATGGAATCCTCCCGATCATCCGGCGGTCGGGGTGTCCTGGTACGAAGCGGATGCCTATGCGCGTTGGGCGGGTAAGCACTTACCGACCGAGCGGTTATGGGAAAAGGCCGCGCGAGGGGACGATGAGCGGATCTATCCGTGGGGCAATGAAAGTCCCGATCAGGCGTTGTGCAATTATGGTCAGGGGGTTGGTAAAACCACGCCGGTGGGACGGTATGAAAAAGGGAGGAGCCCCTATGGCGCCTATGACATGGCCGGAAATGTCTGGGAATGGTGCGACTCGGATTGGGGCTATGGCGCCAATGCGAAAGTTGTTCGGGGCGGTTGGTGGTACAACGATCCAGGGAGCCTTCGGGCCTCGAGCCGCAGCTGGGGCAATCCTACGAGCAGGCTCAAATTCGTCGGTTTCCGTTGCGCCAGGACTTTGTAGCGCTTTTCCCTTTGCCCTTTTACCCTTTTACAAGAACGCGACTCGTTCTTCCCGGCGATCGGTTTCCGGTTCAACCCGCGATTTTCAGAATCAGAATGGCCGGGTTTTCAAGTTTGCGGTCGGTTTTCATGGAAACTCGGTGTATAGTAGGGTTTTTTAACGATTCGATCCGATCATGGCCAAAATTACACTGAAAGGCAACCCGATCACCACTTCCGGAGACCTGCCGGCGGTCGGAAGCCAAGCCCCCGATTTCCAGTTGGTCAACGGAAAACTGGCCGATGTTTCACTGCAGGATTTTTCCGGAAAGCGAAAGATCCTGAACATCGTGCCGAGTCTGGATACACCGACCTGCGCGACTTCGACACGCAAGTTCAACGAAAAGGCCAGCCAGTTGCAGAATACCGTGGTGCTCGTGATTTCCGCGGATTTGCCGTTTGCGCAGGGGCGGTTTTGCGGAGCGGAGGGCTTGAATGACGTGATTCCGCTCTCGACCTTCCGATCGAGTTTCGCGCAGGATTACGGGGTCGAAGTGGTCGACGGAGTCTTGAAGGGCTTGACCGCGCGGGCCATCGTGGTCCTGAGCCCGGACAATCGCGTAATCTACAACCAGCTCGTGAACGAAATCGCAGACGAGCCCGATTATGAACGGGCTTTGGCTGTTCTCGGGTGATTTTGTCGGGGGCATCTTAAATTGCCGGCCCCTCTTGAGGCTACGATAAGGAAATTCGATGG
>JAKEEL010000096.1 GCA_022616595.1 Methylococcaceae bacterium | reverse complement strand
GTAAATCGTTCAAAACCTGTCCGTAGACTCTGAATTTCATTTGGCTTGACTATTCGATCCGACCCATCTCGATCCGCGCAGTGTCAATGGGACCGAATAACACCGCCATCGTAAAGAAGAGTCCCAACCTAATATAAATTATGGGCGTTTTTGGCGGAAGCGGCTATGGGTTTTGCTTGAGCGATAGGAAGAGGCGGACCTTCGCACACGTTGATGCGCAGGAGGGGAAACAAGGACGCAGGTTCGACCTGAACGGTATCCGAGTCGGTGTGAAATTCGTGGATCGACCCATGACGAACCGCACATATGGCGATTAACCAATGCTTGGCCGGAACGATTTCGGCACAGCTTGCGTTTCGTAATACGAATCGTTATGATTACGATCATGAAGAATGACCTTCGCAATTCGATCCAATCGGAGGGTGTGCTGTCTGCCGAGTGTCGCCGCACAACGGCTGCCCGGCGGCCGTATTTGCGTAGCGCGGATCTATTCGGAGGCGCACGCGAGGTGGTTATCGAGCATGCCGGTGAGGAATATCGACTGAGATTGACTCGTCAGGGTAAATTGATTCTGACCAAGTAATTTTTTGTCGATCCGAATGGTTCATCGAATGTTATCGTAGGCGGCTTGATTTTCTCGGTCTCGCCGACCGGGTTTCCCCCCCTGCGGAATCAAGAGGTTGACCGTGCCACGCGAACGTGCGGAAAAAAGTAATCGGAACAGCCAGCGATCCAGCACGGTCCGGTGTTGGTAGCCCGCCAATTCAAAGACGTGTTTTAAGAGGTTTACGATTATGTCCACCGGGTTAGCCAACTTTTGTCCGATCGGAAACTCTCAAGCGCCCGTATCCGGGACCGGGCCACGGGATCGCATTGCGGGCGGTCGAATCCGCTCATGCGCCGCGCTCTGCCTGGTACTGTGCGCACATTTAGCCGTGTTTGCGGAATTGGGTTCCTGGCCAGGTCCGGACGTCCTCGAAAAGCTCCCTGAACCGCTGATGGTCGGATTTGTGAGTGCGCCTGAAGTCGCTTCGGAACAGAGGAAGGCATCCTCGACGATCAAGCATAACTCTTTAGAATCAGCCAAACCCGAGGTAACCCAACAAAAATCAGCCCGGAACCGATCCACACGGCGTCCTGCAATTCACCAAATGCGAGTCCATGATCCGATCGACGCACCGCGACGGACCACCCGTGATTCAGGCGTTCCTCGACCTGCGGAAAAGTTCATGCCGCGAGTCAGCGAGGCTGGTTCGCAACCCGCTCCTTTATCGGCTGGGCCGGCGATGAGTCAATCGGCTTCCGGCGCGGCGAGCGATCAGCCGGCGAGCTTCGATGCGGCCTATTTGCACAACCCCGCACCGGAATACCCGGCGATTTCGCGGCGCTTGGGAGAACAAGGCCTGGTGTTGTTATCGGTCACCGTGACCGCGGACGGCGGCGCCGGTTCGGTCGCAGTCCAGACTAGCAGTGGTTGGTCGCGACTCGATCAGGCCGCGCTGAAATGTGTCCAAAACTGGCGTTTCGTTCCGGCCATACGCGATGGGCAAGCGGTCGATGCATCGGTGATCGTTCCGGTCAGATTCTCAATCGAAGGGTAGAGGCATCATGCAAGCGGAATATTTGGAGACCCTGGAGTTCTTCAGGCAGGGCGGAGTGGTATCCCTCGCGGTCGCGGCCACCCTCTCGATCATGTCAATCGGCAGCTGGACGATCATGGTGATCAAAGCCATACAGGCACGCCGATCACGGCGTAGTAGCGCGGAGTTCCTGAGTAGCTTCTGGGAAAATTTGAGCGCGGTCAAGCCCGAGCGGGACCCGGTTTCGATGCGTCGCACCGCTCGATACAACCCGGAAAATACGGATTCAGCAGCCTTGGCTCTGATTGAATTTGCGAAGAAGGGCTGCGTCTACCCGAACCTGCCGAATGCCGATAATCCCTTCGCTCGGATCGCCCTGCATGGCATTCACGCTGCCGGCCATCAGGATCGCTTCATGATGCGAGGATCGGGAGACCTGCGTAGCTGTGACGAATTTATTGCAAACGCCCTGCGCCGGGGTATTGATCAAGAAGCCATTCAGCTCGAAACGGGGCTTACTCTGCTGGCTTCCATAGGGAGCCTCTCTCCCTTCGTAGGATTATTCGGCACGGTTTGCGGAATCTATCACGCGCTCGGCGGTATTGCCACAGGTGGTCGGACATCCGTGGATCAAGTGGCGGGGCCGGTCGGCGAAGCACTGATCATGACGGCCTTCGGTTTGGCGGTCGCCATGCCGGCGGTGCTGGCCTACAACAGTCTGCTGCGCGATAACCGGGTGCTCATGATAAAAATCGAAAATTTTGCACACGATCTGCATGATTATTTGACCGTCGGCATAACGTCGCGAAGCGACCCGACTTCCGGTACGACATCCGTCGAACCAAGCACGGCGGTTTTATCCTGATGAACCCGGGCGGATTTAATCGAGGTAATCGCCAACCACAGCCGATGGCAGAAATCAACACGACGCCCTTGGTCGACGTCATGCTGGTACTGTTGGTGATTTTCATCTTGACGGCACCGCTTCTGACCCACTCCCTTAAAATCGATTTGCCGCAGGCAAAGAGTCAACCGAACCCTGAAAAAATGGACACCATTACCTTATCGATCAATGCAGACAGTCGATTGTTTTGGGACGGTGCACCAATTGAAGACCAGGAACTAAGCGCCCGGCTGACAACGGCCGCGCGGAAAGATCCTCAACTTGAATTGCATATACGTGCCAGCAAAACAACCAGCTATCAGCGCTTGGCAACGGTTCTTTCCGCGGCGCAAAGAGCCGGAATTAACAAGATCGGCTTTGTTACGGAACCGATCCCCTAAAAGGCCAACATGACCGATCTGCGTCCGAGCCCGGCATCCGAATTCAGCCAGCGAAACCCTTGTATGGTTAGCCAGCCATCCACTCGTTACACCAAAAACAAGGGTTCCAACGATGAAAAACCAAAAAAATCAGCGGTTAATGTTGGCTGTCGCCACACTATTCAACGCCCCCCATAGCGATGGCGCGGAACTGCAACAACCGGTACTTCCCGAAGTCAAGGTCAAAACCGCCGCTGCAAAAGAATCGAAATACAAGGCTGACACAGCGGGAACCGGACTTAAGTTCGAGGCGCCCATGCGTGACATCCCGCAGTCCATCAGTGTCGTCAAGGAAGATCTGGTGAAATCGCAAAATGCGTTTAATCTGCGGGATGCGCTGAAGAATGTAAGCGGGCTTACGATCGCCGCGGGTGAAGGCGGACGTACCGGTGATTCGATCACTTTACGCGGATTTACAGCGAATTCAGACACCTACCTCGATGGCGCAAAGGAAAACGGCCAATACTTTCGCGATACTTTTTTTCTGGATCGGGTGGAAGTCCTTAAAGGTTCTTCATCGGTGCTGTTCGGACGCGGATCGACGGGCGGCGTGATTAACTCGATCGCGAGAAAGCCGGTGCTCGGAGAATCGTTTGCCATCGCGGATTTCACGTTTGGCAATTACGACTTCAAACGGACCACGCTGGATGCGGGAACAAGTTTTGACAATCAATTCGGGATTCGGCTCAATGGACTCTATCAGGACGCCGATTCGTTTCGCGATTACAATTTCACGAATCGTTGGGGCGTAGCACCATCGCTCCAATGGGCCATTACGCCGGACAGCGCCCTCACGCTGCATCTGTTGCATCAGGAAGAGGACAGTGTGTTCGATTACGGGCTACCGATGTTCCGCGGGAAGCCTGCCGATGCCTCGGTCAGCAACTTTTATGGCTTCATCGACGATCGCCTGCAGACTTTCGACACTACCATCGCGACCGCGATCTTCAATCAGCGCTTTTCGCGCGATTCTTCTATGCGCAATATTTTTCGCTACGGCGATTATCATCGCCAGTACCGGACCCTGCTCTTCGGCGATATCACGGACACCGGAATCACTTCAACGGTCGAGAGAACCCAGGCTTTGCGGGAGAGCCCGCAACAGAATTTTTTCAACCAGACCGATTTCAGTTTTACAAGACCGTTTTTCGGATTTAGCAATACTCTCCTGTTCGGTGTGGAAATCGGTTGGGAGAATTTCGCGTTTCGATCCAAGAATTCGACCAACGTACCTAGCATTTCGATCTTCGACCCCGTATCGGCCGCGACCGTGGGCCCGGGCCGAGCCAACGACTTTTCGGGCAGGTTGAATAGCGATAGGTCCACCTCGACGCAAACGGTCGCAGGCTATGTACTCGACCAGTTCGAAATTACGCCGCAATGGAAACTCCTTGCCGGAACGCGTTACGATTTTTTTGCGGCCAAACAGGACGACCGGCTGAATGACTCCAACGATCTTGAAAATACGGCACGGATATTCAATCCCCGAGCCGCATTGCTGTGGCAGCCGGCGGATTGGCAATCGTACTATTTCAGCTGGGGAACGTCCTTCAATCCATCCGCGGAGACCTTCAATCTCAGCACCGCCACCGCCAATCTGGACCCCGAGCGAAACCAAAATTTCGAGATCGGCGCCAAACTCGATTTTTTCGACGGCCGATTGTCGGCGACCGGCGCGCTGTTCCGCTTGGAAAAAACCAATGCACGAACCACGGACCCCAACGATCCGAACCTGAATATACTGGCCGGCGAACAGCGCACCGACGGATTCGAACTCGGTCTGTTCGGCGAACTGTTGCCGGATTGGAACGTCTCGGCCACCTATGCATTTCTGGATGCGGATGTTGTGAAATCCAACACCGTGCAAACGGGTACCGTGAGCGGAGACCGCATTTCATTGCAGGGGAAGAAACCAATCAACGTGCCGAAAAATAGCGGAGTGGTGTGGACCACCTACAACATCACTCCGGAGTGGGAGATCGGTGGCGGGGTGTTTTTCTCCAGTTCGCGTTTCACCGACAGCGCCAACGAAGTCACCTTGCCAGGTTACGCACGGGTCGATGCGACACTGGCTTATCATCATCGGTACTTCGATGTGCAGGCCAATGTCTTCAACCTTCTGGACAAGGAATACTTCGAATCAGGCCAGTCGCGCACCGCGCTGCCGGGCGTGCCGGTGTCGGGACAGATCACGTTGCGGATCAAGTACTGATGGTCCCGGTCGTCTGTCCGTCAAGCCAGCCATAATTTCAATACGATGCTACTCGCGATAGAGCAGATCTTGACCCTTCACGACCTCGCCAAGGTGCGGGCGCTATTCGAAAAGGTGCAGTTCGGAGACGGCCGGGTGACCGCGGGTGAGTTGGCCGCGCAAGTGAAAAACAATCTGCAATTGGCTTTCAATGCGGCCGAGACCAGGGTCATGACAGGCATTATTCACCACGCATTGCAACGCAATCCGCAGTTCGTTTCGGCTGCGCTGCCGAAATTGGTCGGCACGCCGCTTTTCAATCGCTATGTTCCCGGTATGGATTTCGGGAACCATGTGGACAACGCGATCCGCCTCGGCGAAATCACCTTTCGTACCGACGTATCCGCCACGCTGTTTTGTTCGCGGCCGGATGAGTATGAAGGCGGGGAATTGGTGATCGAAGACACCTACGGCTTGCATAAAATCAAGCTGCCGGCAGGCAGTCTCGTGCTGTATCCATCGGGCAGTTTGCATCGCGTCGAACCGATCACGGGCGGCCGTCGCGATGTCGCGGTGTTCTGGGTGCAGAGCATGGTTCGCGACGACGCGAAGCGCTGCTTGTTGTTTCAACTGGACGCCGATATCCAGAGCTTGCGTGCACGCGCCCCGGATGCGCCTGAAATTGTCACGTTGGCCGCCACCTATCACAATCTGTTGCGGATGTGGGCGGAACTCTGATATCCGGGCACGCATCGGAATGACGAATCTTCCAAGGCGCCAAACATCGATCCGGAAAACCAAACGGATTCGATCACTCAAATGGATACGGCGGATCCATGCGTGGATCGGGTTGTGGGGAGCCATGCTGGGCTTGCTGTTCGGCTTGAGCGGAATTTTATTGAATCACCGGGCCGTGATGAAAATTCCGGCAGCGAAAACGGAAGAGTCTAGGATCGAACTGGCCTTACCCGCGAAGCGCCCGCACAATGCCGATTCGTTGGCGAAATGGTTGCAGGCTCAACTGAATATTGATCGAGAACCCGGTGGAATTGCCGTCGACGAAGCGAAATCGGTGCGATGGGCCGGGCGAGAGATCCGGCAGCCCGGTCGATGGCGGGTGGACTTTCACAGCCCGCGAGTGTCCTACCGCGCCGAATACTGGGAAGGGAATGCTTTTGTTTCGGTCAAGCGCCAGGAAGCCAATCCGTTCGAGTTCATCACCCGCCTGCACAAAGGTGTCGGCATGGGGGTCGCTTGGATCCTATTGACCGATACCTTGGCTTGTGGCTTGGTATTCCTTTCTTTAACGGGTCTGTGGATGTGGGCCAACATGCCAGGGATCCGGATCACGATCGGTGGATTGGTGCTGAGTTCATCGGGATTGATACTGGTGGTTGTTTTGAATTCGCTGTGAGTCAATCAGGGTGATTCGAGTCGCTACCCCCAGGGCCGGTGCCATTATCGTGACCACACGATCAGCACAGATTAGATAAACCTGATCGTTCGCAGTAACAGTACTGTGCCTGTAGCGAAACTCGAAGTACGAAAGGTATAGTAGTGCACTCCATCCGCCGGATCAATTCCGCAAATCCGACGGACAGCTGCGTTAGAAATCGAAACGGGAACTCAACAGTTAGACCAATCCGGAGTATAGATGCAACCCGAGCCGTCCCCGCCGACCGAATAATCGCCGGAATAGTCGCCGTTCTGGTGATACCACGAACCGTCGTTGTTCCGGTAGCCATACCCGCCGTTTACGCCATTCCCGTAATACTCATAGTAAGACCCGTTGTCGTAGCCACTTTGACCACCGGGATAATAGGGATTGGCATAGGGTTGCGGTACATAGATATAGCCGCCGTAATCTTGCGCAAAAGTTGGGGAAATCACGCCAAGCAGACCGACCATAAGGCCGGTTCTGGTGATGCAGGATTTGAGATTCAACATGGTTCCACCACTTAAAAATGAATGAAAGCACGGGCACGAAAAATTCAATACGCGGATCTTCGCTCCAATTTCACTTCAACGCTCGGCGCTGCAATAACCGATTTTGTATTTCCTTAAGTTTCTTTTCAGTACGGAATCCGCGAATAAGGAATCGACAAGGTCATTAGACACCTGCGTAACATCGATGTTCGATTTAGAGCGCTTGTAGAATGTCATAACGAGACTACGAAATCCCGGTAATTTTCACGGAATTTACGATTGGAACACGCGCCCCTCCGCCAAAACCGGAAATTGGCGTCATTGGAGTAATTATTCAGCCCCCTTAGCAACGGGCAGTTTTGGAACGGCAAGTCCGGCGCGGTGGCTAATGTGAACTTTTTTCTGGGGGTCTGAATATTTACAGTTAACCACCTTTGCCGAATAACTCACCCTCTGAACTTCATTGAGGGAGATGTCCTTGGCGGTAGCACTGTTGACGTCGAACAGGACCAAGTTGCTTCCTCCTTTGTTCAGCACACTCTGGTAGATGAGCCCCTCTATTCGGTTGAACCGTTGGCGGCGAGTTTTTCCGGATTCGGCAGATCTTCCGTTTCTGAAATACAGAAAAACAAAAAATGGCTGGCTATGCTCCACCACCCCTTCGCTTTGAATGGCGTCCCCAAGGGGATTCGAACCCCTGTTACCGCCGTGAAAGGGCGGTGTCCTAGGCCTCTAGACGATGGGGACCAAAGCAGTCGACAACCTTCCCGGGCTGTTTTTAGTATTCCCAAGCCATCCTCTGGTGGAGCCAAGGGGGATCGAACCCCTGACCTCAACACTGCCAGTGTTGCGCTCTCCCAGCTGAGCTATGGCCCCGAAAAGAACGCGAATTCTACGTGAATTGTTCAGGCCTGTCCAGCATCGATTTCGCCCCCATTTTGCGCTCGAATAAAATGGATCGCCCGATCCAGTCTGGCCAGCGTTGGGTCTCGCCCCAACAACTCCAGCGTCACGTCGATGGCAGGGGATGCGGTCGACCCCGATACGGCGACCCTCAACGGCTGCGCGACCTTTCCGAAATTCAGGCCACGGGATTCAACGACCGCCTGGATGATTCCGTGAATCCGCTCGGCTTTCCAGACGGTCAATGCACCAAGCCCCTGCCTCAATGTTTCGAGGACCGGCAGCGACTCCGAATTCAGGTTTTTGCTGGCCGCCTTGGCCTCGTAATCAGAAAATTCCTGATAGAGAAAAGCACTGGATTTGGCCATTTCAACCAAGGTTTTGGACCGGTCACGCTGGGCTTTGACCACTTCCACGATATCGGGTCCAGCACTCGGATCGATATTCAAATGGCCCAAGTGCCAACGTAAATGCTGCGCGATATGAGCCGGATCCGCGGTCTTGATGTAGTAATGATTCAGCCACAGCAGCTTTTCCGGATTGAAAGTCGATGGCGCTAGATTAACGTCCGTGATATCGAACCGCTCGATCATTTCGTCGATCGAAAAAATTTCCTGGTCGCGATAAGACCATCCCAAGCGCACCAGGTAGTTCAACAGCGCGTCGGGCAGGTAACCCGCGTCCCGGTACTGCATCACACTGACGGCCCCGTGACGCTTGGACAACCGCGCACCGTCCGAACCGAGGATCATCGGCAGATGGCCATATTGCGGAATCCGAGCGCCGAGGGCTTTCAGTATATTGATCTGGCGCGGCGTATTGTTGATATGATCATCGCCGCGCACGACATGGCTGATACCCATGTCCAGATCGTCGATCACCACCGCCAGATTGTAGGTCGGAGTCCCGTCCGAGCGCGCGATGATCAAGTCGTCGAGTTCTTCGTTCCGGACCACGATTTTTCCTTTGACAAGATCCTCGAAAACGACCTCTCCTTGATCGGGATTGCGAAATCGGATAACCGGCTTGATCCCTTCGCGAGGCTCCATTCGGTCTCGGCAACGGCCATCGTAACGCGGCTTTTGCTTTCGTTCCATCTGCTCGGCGCGCATTTGATCGAGTTCTTCCTTGCTGCAATAACAGGGATAGGCCTTGCCGGATTCCAGTAATTCCC
Source organism: Methylococcaceae bacterium (assembly GCA_022616595.1). GTDB lineage: Bacteria > Pseudomonadota > Gammaproteobacteria > Methylococcales > UBA1147 > UBA1147. The sequence continues at coordinate 4,113 of JAKEEL010000096.1, read as the reverse complement.
GGATCGCTTCCTGGTAGCGATCAAAACGCGCAGTCTGAAAAAAAGGGCCCTGATCGTATGCGAGCCCGAGCCAGGTCATCCCCTCCAGAATCGCATTGACCGATTCCGCCGTGGACCGCTCGAGGTCGGTATCCTCGATCCGAAGAATGAAATCACCTCCGTGCTTCCTCGCATACAACCAGGAAAACAGCGCCGTCCTGACGCCGCCGATATGTAAATACCCCGTTGGGCTCGGGGCGAAGCGTGTCCTTATTTTCATGATCGGGTTTTAAGTCTTCCGGAAAGCGGGTGATTTGCGCTTGTGATTACGATGCTGTTGAAGTTTAACGAAAGATTCGGCTAACCCGTATCCGTCGCGGAATGCAAGGGGCGGCAACGGGGGCCGAACGCATCCGATTCCCTTGCGAATGCCCGGTAGTCGCTGCCGTGGAAAATTCTCATGGCAACTCCGGATTTCTTCCAGATTTCAGGGAATGCGGTATCCAGAAACCCTTGTTCGGCCAGTTCCTCCGGGCCGGCCAATAGATCGGATCGCGGAGCGGATTTCACGAGCACTAGCCGCTCGGCGGACAGCCATCCAGCCAGCGATGCGGATAAACTGTCCGAAGTGACCGCCCAGCCCGAAAGGATTCCGGCCCGATCCAATTCATGCACATCGGGCATCCAGACCGCCACCCGCTTTTCCTCCAAGACCGCATGGATTTCTGTCAAGTCCCCCGCCGTACAGAACTCCGAACGGAAGGAAGCCAGCATCAAGCCGTATTGCTGCATGGCCAGCAATGCCATCCGGTGCGCGGTACGGTCATCGAATTTCCATTTCTGCTGGCTGTCCCGGACTTGGTCGGCGAAAACACCGCCGCCGGGCACGACCACGATGCCGTGTCTCTTCTGGAGTGCCAGTACATTCAACCATTCTATCAGGTACGGGGTAGCGGCAAGACTGCCCCCCAGTTTCACCACCCACACTCTCTGGTCCGCCGCGAAAAGAACTGGGTTTAATTCGGCATCCGCTCGCATGGATTCGGGCCGCCGATCAACGATCCCGCTCAGCGATTCGATCGGGCGAATCGTCCACGGTTTCGAGTTGTTCCAGCATTCCGAGTATCGCCCTGGCCTTGTCGAAGCATTCCTGATATTCATCGTCCTCGCGTGAGTCGGCAACGATTCCGCCGCCGGCCCAGAAGCGGATTTCATGGCCGGAATGAACCAGCGATCGGATCGCGATATTGGTGTCCATGTTCCCCTCGTAGCCGACGTACCCGATGCAACCGCAATATATGCCGCGGCGCCCCGGCTCGAGTTCCTCGATGATTTCCATGGCCCTGATCTTGGGTGCGCCGGTAATCGAACCGCCAGGGAAGCAGCCTCTCAACAAATCGATACAGTCGCGACCCTCGGCCAGGCGACCCTGAATCGTGCTGACCATGTGATGGACCGTCGCAAAACTCTCAATATCGAACAATTCGGGAACTTTGACCGAACCCGGCGCACACGATTTCCCGAGATCGTTTCTGAGTAAATCGACGATCATCAGATTCTCGGCCCTGTCCTTCGGACTGTTCCGAAGCGATTCGATCTGTTCCCGGTCCTTGGAAAAATCGGCAAAACGGGGACGTGTTCCTTTTATCGGTTTGGTTTCGACGTGCCCGCCTTCCACTCTCAAAAACCGTTCCGGCGACGAACTCATAACCTGGACTCCCGGGAAGTTCAGGAACGCAGAATACGGAGCCGGATTCAGGCCGCGCAAAGCTTTATAGGCCGGCCAGGGGTTACCCTCGCATTCGGCCGAAAACCGCTGCGCGAGATTGACCTGATAACAGTCTCCTTCCAAGAGATAGCGTTTGATTCGCCGGAAAGCCCTGCCGTAATCATCCCGGCTCATATTGGAAATGACTTTAGCGTTGATTCGGAACGGCTCGTCGGCCGATGAGGATTTGAATGCACGGTTCTGCATCCGGTCCAAAACCAGTTTACAAGTACTCGCGGTTTCGGGCGAATGCTCCTGCTGTGTAAGCCAAGTCCGGCTCGCCTGATGATCGACAACGATCGCCCAGTCGTAGATTCCGAGCATCATTTCCGGAATATGTTCGGAATCCCGGGCAATTTCGGGGATTTCTTCGAGGCGCCTCGCAAGGTCGTAGCCGAAATATCCGAGCGCGCCACCGCAGAAGGGCAGATGGGTTGCGTCGTACCGTCCCCCGAGAAGCTGTGCTCGGAGTATCATAAAAGGATCTTCCGCCGAATGCCGGATTCCATTCAACTCCGAGATTTCGGTCATGCCACCGCGGGTAGTCAGGGTTCGATAGGGGTTCGCGGAAAGAATGTCGAAGCGGCCCTGTTGACTGCGCGGAAACCCCGAGTCCAGAAACACCGCCCACGGCAGGTCTATCAGCTTTTCGAATAAGAGGCTGCTGTCCTGGTGATAGGGGATTTCTCGAAGCATTGCAGGAAACACGATAATCGATCGAACAGCAGAAATTTCTGAAAACAATCACCGTGTTCCCGCGACTCGACCGAAAAAGGGAGCCCGGATTATAGCATGGTGCGCTTCAAAGACCGCGACACAGAACTAGCGCAGCATTCGTTCGGCCAACAACAGGGCCACAGAAACCGCCGGCGCGCATTCGGCGGCGCCGGGAAGGGCTCGATTTCGATCGATGATACTCGAAAAATCCCGGTATTCCAATGCGATTCTGGCGCACAGGTCCGCGGCCAGGAAGCGCCCGACTCCGGCCCCGACGATCACGGGCTTGCGGTCGGTATCCAGCCGCGAAAACTGTTGCATCAAGGCGTCGTGGATCTCGCGCAATTGGCATTCCCTGCAAAAGCCCGCGAGTTGAATCCAGGAAGCCAGAGGTGCGGACTGGAAGTCCCTGCCGATCATTCGAGCCAGGCGTCTGGCACTCGCCTCGAGCGTTTTTTCCGCGCCATCCGCGGCCGGCCATTGGTCGTAGTGTTCCGCCAACTCCCGGGTTAAGCGATAAACATCGGCCGTGGTCGCAAAATTCTCGGTCATAACCGGCACGCGCTGGCCTTCGAATGAAACCTTTTTTAGCAATGCCGCGATCGGTGTGCGCACAATGCCCGTATACACCATTTCGCCGGATATCAGTCGTTCATAATCTGAAAAACCCTTCGCCTTGACCTCGCCCGCCGCCACGTGCTGAATATCCGTGGTGGTGCTGCCGATATCAACCAACACCGCGAAATCCAAGGTCTTGGCCATAAATGCAGCGCTGGCCAACCAATTGGCGGAGGCGATGCTTGCATAATGGCCGGCATGTGAACTGTCGAATGCCAGCAAACCCTTCCTTCCGGCGAATACATGCAAGGAATCCGGTTCTATTCTGGAGGCGAGCACCCCCAGAATCTGACGGACTCCTTCGTCGCGTCCGGGAAACAGGTCGGCCAATTCACCACTCATGGTAACCGCGTGACAGATCCGCCGCGCCGTCACCTGAAGGAGGACTCGATCGAGCACTTCCTCGAGCCTGGACAGTCCGCGCCACAGCGCGCAAGGGTGTTGCGCGACCGCGACCACGTGATTCCCGTGCAGTTCAGCAACCTTGACGTGAGCACCTCCGATGTCCCATCCGATAATGACCTCGGGACTCATGGGACTTCGCCCGGTTGGTTGGCGATAGCAAATTCTTGGTTCCGGAACCTATCGGGCACTCGGGAAGCCGGCGACAGCAAATCGAGTACCATGGCCGCGACGTTCCGATGTATGGCTTTAGAGAGTCCCGCGTAAGACGTGGTCAGTCTCGGATTGATTTCAAGCACCACGGGACGGCCGTCCACGAGGACCAAATCGACGCCGGCGTATCCGAACAAAGCGGGAATCGCACGGGCTATCGCACGGGCCAGGTTCGAAAAGACCCCGCTTGCTGCGGGCACGACATCGAGCGTACACCCCGTCAAAGAAAAATAATCGTTTCGTAGTTCGATATTCTGCCGGTTACAACTTAATAACAGGACATCCCCCTGCTTGAATAAACCCGACAGGCTCATCGAATCCCCCTCCAGAAAAGGCTGGATTATAAGGTTCTTCGCTCGCCGCGTCGCCTGGAGGCTATGCAGTTGCCGTTTTTTCCGGACCAGTCTGGTTCCCTG
>JAKEEL010000095.1 GCA_022616595.1 Methylococcaceae bacterium | reverse complement strand
CCGCCGTCGAATGCCGCGACGGTATTGATGGCCGGTATGAACTTCGGCGGCGGTGTCGAATATACCGTCTGGAAAAATATTGTCGTAGGTGCCGATGCACGCTACCACTGGGCGCAGAAAATCGACGGGTCCGACCCGCGGTTCTGGCAGGCCGGCGGTTACCTCGGATTCAAATTCTAGGACGACCTGTTTCCTTGCAGTATGACAAAAGCCTCTCGGCGTTTGCCGAGGGGCTTTTGTGTTTGTGGGAGGTAGATCGACTTCCGGCCAGTAGGATATGATGGTTTGCAGCCCCGATTGGTCCGGCGAAAATAGTCCGAAGTAGGATGTGCTGAGGTACGACGCGCATCGTCCGCTTTTGATGCGCCTCCTTCGTCGGCACATCCTACGTTCTGTTTAATGATTCGGCAGGCGGTATTCCAATTGTAGGGTATGGACACAATAATCAAGCCCTTTGCGACTCCATGAAGAACCTGTTCCCGCCGCTGGAACCCTATGCCTGCCACCGGCTGGAAGTCGATGCCGTTCACCGGATTTATGTCGAGGAATGCGGCAACCGCCTCGGTCTGCCGGTGGTATTCCTGCATGGCGGGCCTGCATCCGGCTGCAAGCCGGACCACCGTCGATTTTTCGATCCGCGTAAATACAGGATCATCCTGTTCGACCAGCGCGCGGCCGGCCGCTCGACGCCGAAGGGTGAAATCTCCAAGAACACCACGCAGGATCTCGTGCAGGATATGGAAAGGATTCGCGAGAAGCTCGGCATCGATCGCTGGCTGGTATACGGCGGTTCCTGGGGGGCTACCCTGGGGCTGCTGTATACCCAGTCTCATCTCGATCGGGTTTGCGGGCTGGTCTTGCGCGGCGTATTTCTGGCCCGTCGCGCCGATCTCGAATGGTTTCTGGTCAATGGCCTGAATCGAATTTATCCGGAACAGTGGCAGCGTCTCTGCCAATGTGTACCGGAAAATGAAAGGAATGACCTGATTTCCGCATTTCAACGCAGACTCAACGGGCGCGACGAACTCGCGAAACGCCGGGTCGCGCGTGAATGGGACGCTTGGGGGCGTCTGGTTTCTTTGGGCGTCGGGTTTCATTCACCGGAGTCCGAAATGGCCGCCTCCGATCCTGTCGCCCAAGTCCGGGTGGAAATCCATTATGCGGCGAATGCGTATTTCATCGCGGAAAACCAAGTGGTTGAAGGCTGCAGAAAGATCAAGAATATCCCGGTCATACTGCTGCATGGCCGCTACGACCTGGTTTGCCCGGTGGAGGCGGCCTTCAATTTGCATCAGGCGCTGCCCGGGTCGATCCTGGAGGTGCTGCCGAATTCCGGCCATGTCGCACGAGGCGAGGAGATGATCGACGGATTGGTGCGGGCCACCAATGCGATGCTGGATCGGGTAAAACGATGACCGAATCCAAACGGATCATCATCGGAATGACCGGCGCGACCGGGGCGGTTTATGGTTTGCGCTTGCTCCAAGTGCTGAAGGATCTCGATGAGTGGACGACCCATCTGGTCGTTTCCAACGCGGGTGCCTTGAATATTCAGCACGAACTGAATTTGAAGCGCCGGGATGTCCATGCGCTGGCCGACCGGGTCCATGACGTGAACGATGTGGCAGCCTCGATCGCGAGCGGCGGATTGAAAACCGAAGGCATGATCGTGGCGCCTTGTTCCATGAAGACTCTTTCCGCGATTGCGCACGGCTTTTCGGATAATTTGATTTCCAGGGCCGCGGACGTCACCTTGAAAGAACGGCGCAGGCTCTTGCTGGTTCCGCGGGAAACCCCGCTGAATCTGATTCATCTCAAGAACATGGTCGCAGTGACCGAAATGGGCGGGATTATTTTCCCGCCGCTGCCCGCGTTCTACGGAGGCGAGAAAACGCTGGAACGATTGATTGATGACAGTGTCGGCCGAATCCTTGGTTTTTTCGGGATCGAAACACCAGGGCTGTGCCGGCCGTGGACGGGGCTTCAGTCCGAAAGCAATAGCGATTCCCGCGATAGCCCGGATGGCTGAATGGATATTTGACCTTCGCCGTTACTGCCGTTTATCATTGGCCGTCGATTTTTTTCAAGAAAGAAACCCCGTCCTTGTTCCGCTTGGTGCGAAAAACTAGCCTGAAAGCCTTTGCTTTCCTGCTTATAGCGGCGTTTCTAGTCGCAGAGTATGCGCTGATCAAGCATGCGATAGAGCATACGTTTGCCGATACGGATGAAGTCTGTTTCGTCTGTGAAAAATCCGACAACTTTCAGAATGCGCTGATCGCCTCGATCGCTCCGGTTCAGGTTCCGAAAGCAACCGAACACGAGGATCGTCTTCCAATCACGACCCGGGCGGTTTCCGTTCAGGGTCTTTTCTACGCACGGGCTCCCCCCGCTTCAGGCACCGTTTAATTCATTGAAAACGGTCTTCCGGCGCTTATCGCAGCCGGAAGCGAAACTTCGTGGCTATGAATTCGGGAGAAACCAATGGCGTATCATTTCGGGCATTTCACACATACCGGCTGCCTGGTCCTTTGCTTGAGCACGGCAGTTGCGGCACAGGAGCCCGTTCAACTCGACAAACTCGAAATTACCGCGAGTCCGTACCAATCGCACGGTGACCTAGAACTGGCTCAGCCCGCCCAAGTGCTCACGGGCGATCAACTGATGACCAGGACCCAGTCGACGTTGGGCGAGACGGTCGAACGGGAACTCGGCGTGACCGCAAGCGACTTCAACCCGCTCGGCGCAAGCCGCCCGGTGATCCGCGGGCTCGGAGGCCAGCGCGTCATGATTCTCGAAAACGGTTCGAGCGCAATGGATGTCTCCGATATCAGCGCCGATCACGCGGTCTCGATCGAACCGGTGCTGGCGCGCCAGATCGAAGTGCTGCGCGGGCCGAGCACTCTGCGGTACGGCAGCGGAGCGATCGGCGGTGTCGTGAATGTAGTCAATGACCGCATCCCGGATTCGCTCCCCGAGCAAATCGAGGGCGCATTCGAAGGTCGCTTCAATTCGGCATCAATCGAACGCACCGGAGCGTTCACGGTGACCGGCGCGGCCGGTGATTTCGCGTTGCATGCCGATGGCATGGTTCTTGGCACGGACGACTATGAGGCCGCGATCGGCCGGATCGAAAACAGCGCGGTGGAGACCGGTCAATGGTCGGCCGGTGGCTCCTATTTTGGAGATCGCGGCTGGCTCGGCGCGTCGGTCAACCAGCTTTATAACAATTATCAGATCCCGGTCGAAGCCGATGAAGCCGAAGCGCCTTTTATCGACCAAAGGCAGACGCGCGTGAATCTGAAGTCGCGGCTGGATAATCCCTTGTCCGGTTTCAGCGCCCTGGATTTCGATTTCGCCTGGGGCGATTACCACCACACCGAATTCGAAAATCCAGGCGAGCCCGGCACCGAATTTGACGCCCGGGAATACAGCCTGGGTCTGCAACTACAACACGCTCCGCTTTTTTCCTGGGACGGCGCGTTCGGCCTGCAATATTCGAGTCGGGATCTATCCGCGAGCGGCGTGGAGGCTTTCATCCCCGCAGTTGAATCCTTCGGTGTCGCGGGCTACCTGGTCGAAGAACGAGACCTCGGCGACGTGCATTTCGATTTGGGTGCAAGGGTGGAGTTTAAAGATTTCAGTCCCGAGGCGGGCGCCCCGGAGCGCGATTTCATACCTTATACCCTGAATCTCGGTGGGAAATGGCCTCTTGCGCGGGATTATCTTCTGGCCGTCAATCTCAGCCGAGCACAGCGCGCGCCGCAGGTTCAGGAACTTTATGCGAACGGCCGTCATGTCGCGACGCAGACCTTCGAAATCGGCGACCCCGGACTGAACGTCGAAACCTCCAACAACATCGATCTGGCTCTTTCCAAAACCGAAGGCCGCTGGCAGTGGAGCCTGAACGGCTTTTATAATTTTTATGAAGATTTTATCTTCCTGCAAGAAGTCGACAGCAATGCGGACGGTCAAGCGGACCGGGTCGATGACGAAGGCAATCTGGCGCCCGACGGACCTTTCCTGTCGGTTCGGGACCAACAGCAGAACGCGCAGTTCTACGGTGTCGAGGCGGAGTCCGGTCATACCCTCCTGAGCGGTGAACCCGGTGATCTGAATATTCGGATCTGGGGGGACTGGGTCAGAGCTGAATTCACGAACGGCGGGAATGTACCGCGCCTACCCCCGTGGCGGCTCGGCGGAAGCCTCGACTATACAAGCGGCAACTGGAGCGCCAACCTGGATCTTTGGCGGGCAGGCCGACAGGACCAGACTTCAGGAGTAGAAACCGAAACTCCGGGCTATACCATGTTGAACCTGAATTTGATCTATAAATTCCCGACGCCCTCCACGGACTTTTCCATTTTTCTCAGAGCGACCAATCTGCTCGATCAAGACGCGCGGCGATCGACCTCCTTTTTGAAAGAGGTCGCCCCGCTGCCGGGACGGGCTGCAACGCTCGGGGTCAGGGGGGAATTTTGATCGGAACCAAGCCGGCTGTTCCGCAAAACAAAGTTGGTTCGTCTACGCTTTTTGTGTTAGAAAGAAGCCTGTACGGAGCCATCCTGAGCGGGGGATCGCAGGATGCCGGGATCGATTCAAAAACCCAAGAAATTTACCGGTCGCGCCGACAGGCGTTTTCCGGGAATCAAATCTTACTTGTAACCGACGATCAGCAGAGTATCGGATGTCCGACTCAATCATTCATTTTGCTTCCGAAGCGGCTAAAGCAAGAGCCCATCTCAATGCCGCGCAGTATTCGGAAATGTATCAGCAATCGCTCGAAAATTCCGATGTGTTCTGGGCCGGGCAGGCCGAAAAGTTTCTGACCTGGTTCAAGTCCTGGCACACAGTTCAGAACTGGGATTTCCATTCGGCGAAGATCCGCTGGTTCGAGGGAGCTACGCTGAATGTCGCCTACAATTGTCTCGACCGGCATCTGGAAGCAAGAGGCGATCAGATCGCGATCATCTGGGAAGGAGAGGATCCTGCCCGGGACCGAAAAATTACCTACCGGCAATTGTTTGATGAGGTCTGCCGTTTTTCCAATGTGTTGAAATCCAGAGGGGTCGGCAGAGGTGACCGCGTGGCGATCTATATGCCGATGGTACCCGAAGCCGCGGTCGCGATGCTGTCGTGCGCCCGCATCGGTGCGATTCACTCGGTGGTATTCGGCGGTTTCTCACCGGACGCCTTGAAGGACCGGATTCTGGATTCGGACTGCCGGGTGGTCATCACTGCCGACGAAGGCTTGCGGGGCGGAAAGAAAGTTCCCCTGAAAGCCAATGCCGACAAGGCCCTTGAACAATGTCCGAATGTACATACCGTGGTCGTCGTGCGGGTGACCGGTGGCGAGGTTGTCCGGCACGCAGCGCGCGATCTGGATTACGCGGAAGCGGTTCGGAACGCATCCGGCGATTGCGAGCCGGAAATCATGGACGCCGAGGATCCTCTGTTCATTTTGTATACCTCGGGATCGACCGGAAAGCCGAAAGGGGTATTGCATACGAGCGGTGGTTATCTGTTGTTCAGCGCGATGACGCACCGTTATGTTTTCGATTACCACGAGGGCGAAGTGTTCTGGTGCACCGCCGATGTTGGCTGGGTAACCGGGCACTCCTATATCGTTTACGGCCCGTTATGCAACGGGGCGGTCAGTCTGATGTTCGAAGGGATCCCCACCTTCCCCGACGCCGGCCGCTTCTGGCAGGTGATCGATAAGCACCGGGTGAATATCTTTTACACGGCCCCGACCGTCATTCGTGCGCTGATGGCGCAGGGCGATCATTTTGTCGAACAGACGAGCCGTGAGTCGCTTCGGGTTTTGGGTTCGGTTGGGGAACCGATCAACCCCGAAGCCTGGGAATGGTATTTTCATGTGGTGGGCGAAGGCCGCTGTCCGCTGGTCGATACTTGGTGGCAGACCGAGACCGGTGGAATAATGATCAGTCCGTTGCCCGGAGCGACCGATCTGAAACCGGGTTCCGCGACGCTGCCGTTTTTCGGTATCGAACCCGCGCTCGTGGATGATCGGGGGCGGGAATTGCACGGCGTCGCTACGGGCAATCTCGTCCTGAAACGCTCCTGGCCGGGCCAGATGCGGACCGTGTACGGCGATCATCCGCGGTTTCTCGAGACCTATTTTAAAATCTATCCGGGTCTGTACTTCAGCGGCGATGGCGCGCGCCGCGATGCGGACGGATATTACTGGGTGACCGGACGGGTGGACGACGTGATCAACGTTTCCGGCCATCGGCTGGGTACTGCGGAAGTCGAAAGCGCGTTGGTTCTTCACGCCGCGGTCGCCGAAGCCGCCGTGGTCGGTTTTCCTCATGCGATCAAGGGACAGGGTATTTATGCCTATGTGACTTTGATGGTGGGCCGGATGCCCTCCGAAAGCTTGTACAACGAACTGGTGCAACATGTACGAAACGAAATCGGGGCGATCGCGACTCCCGATGTGATTCAATGGGCGCCTCAACTGCCGAAAACACGTTCCGGGAAAATCATGCGGCGGATATTGCGCAAAGTCGCGGCCAATGAACTCGAAAACCTCGGCGATACCAGTACGCTCGCGGATCCGAGCGTGGTCGAGGATCTGATCGATCATCGCAAGAACCTAGGCTGATGCTGAGAATTCTGGTTGTCGCGATTATTTTCGGTTGTGCGGGATGTGCCAAAAAGGATGATACCGACAGCCGACTGGTTCAATTGTCCGAAAGGGTTTCGCGCATGGAAGCCGCGCAGGCCGGCAGCATTGAAAAGCAGGCCGCACAACCTTTGGCGAGTCTTTCCGCGACGATCGTCGAACTGTCCGCCGAGTCGCAAAAAAGCGTGGTGCAGGTCATTGCGGATCCTTCCGTGGTAACCAATAGCGGGGCCGGATTTATCTATAACCGCGACGGAATCATTCTAACCAATGACCATCTCGTCAAGGTCACCGTGCGCCACCCGGACGGCGAGGTAAAGACGTACTACAAAGACAAGATCACCGTCAAGCTGCATGACGGGCGCTCGGTGGTCGGTGAGTTGATTGGCGTCGATCCCGGTACCGATCTGGCCGCAATCAAAATTGAAATCGATCGCCTGCCGCCGCCGCTGACACTCGCGACACGCAGGGTGCAGCAAGGCGAGATGGCCTATTCGATCGGGCACCCGCGCGGCTTGGACTACAGCGTCGAATGGCGTCCGGTCAGCGCTCCATATCGGATCGGAAGTTTGAATGATACCTTGGTGCACCAGATCGATCGGGGCTTTTTCGTGGGGAACTCGGGAGGCCCGGTACTGGACCTCGAAGGTAAAGTCATCGGTATGGTGTATTCCTCCTTTACGCTTAGGCTCGATAAAGATTCAAACACCGAGGTGCTTTACGCGCCGATCGGCTGGGCGATCCCCGCCGAGGCAATCGCCCGGGTGGCTCCGGAACTGATCGACGGAAAATATCGGGTCACAGGGTTCATCAGAAAATAACCATTCATTCCGGCTGTCCAATCGTTAGACGATCTTAAAAAATGTTGGAGGAGAACGGGATTTCTGTTCAAGGAATCCGGAGTTCATTCCCCGATAGTCCGAGGACACCTTGATCCATGAACAACAATGCTCTGCCTGTATTGATAAATTATGCATCCTTTTCGAATCCTATTATTGTTCGTTCTGGCAATCCCGATCATTGATATTTATCTTTTGCTGAAAATCGGGGGTGTTATCGGCGTCTTACCGACCGTGATTCTGGTGGTGGCCACCGCGATGTTGGGCACTATGATGCTCCGCAATCAGGGATTGTCCACCTTGAAACGTCTTCAGGATACGCTTGCCAGACGGGAATTACCCGCTCAGGAAATCGTTGAAGGGCCATTGGTGGTGATCGGCGGGGCATTGTTGCTGAGCCCGGGCTTTATTACCGATGTCATGGGTTTGTACCTGCTGATTCCATTTACACGCAAACGCTTTGTAAAATATCTGCTCGGACATTCTCTTAATAGGAGTGATGCGCAGGTCCGAAGCAATGTCCGACATCCGAATGATCGTCTCGGAACTACAATTGAAGGGGATTTCAAACGAGAGGAGTGATTTTTGTCCGCTCTGCTGAAATATTCGTGAGGACTCGGTCCGTTCCGGAAAGGTCTGGGCCGGGCGGCTGTTTAGTGAATAGTTGTGAAGTCATGTCGAAGCCGATATCTGACGCCGGCTGACGATGCTATAGTTGAAGTTGATCAAACTCGGAAAATGACGATATACAAGCATAACTCCATCGCACAACGAATCTAAACGGATGGAATGACCAGTTTTCTCGAATCTCTTGCGGAGATTTTTCACGAGCAGCTCGACCGGCACAGAAACCGGCCTTTTCTGAACGCCGCAATGGCTGCCTGCGCCCTTGTCGCCACGGCAAATGGCAAAGTCAGCTTTTGTCAACGGATCCGGATAGACCAAATTCTCGAGACGCTCGATCGGCTGCGTGGATTCGATCCACACGAAGGGGTTGATTTATTTAATGATTTTGTTGAGAAGATTGTAAGTAGTCCGAAAACCGGGCACGAAAAGGCGCTCGCCGCGATGACAACTGTCGCAAGCGAGAAGCCGGTCGCGGAATTACTCATCCGTGTGTGCCTCGCGGTCAGTGAAAGCGACGGGAAAATTTCGATCTCTGAAGCGAAAGAGATTATTAGCTTATGCGGTGTACTCGGAATTGAGCCTGGCTCCGTGGGATTTTATCCTAAGCCCATAGAGTTATCCGATTCAGGTGAATAAAATTCACTTGCTTCCGGCGAATATCGAATCAATACCATTTCGGAACCACTTCGGCGTATGCAACTTCACGGGTTTGGTCTCCGCAAGCGAACCTTGACCGGCGTATCGACTCCCACATCCCCTAGCAGCGCCTTTTCATCACTCTAAATCTCTCTCCGCCCGCCCGGACTCGCCTCGAATCCTTCATGTAGCGGCAATTTAATCGCCGCATACGCAAAAACAACCGCTGTCGTTATCACATCCTGAATTTGGACGGTAGCGGGTATTTGGAAGCGGTTGATTCCTCCTGAACGGCCAAATCGCGATTACGTGAACTGACCCTCAATCCCTAAGGAGAACACCGGCTAGTTTTTTAAAGCATCAGTTTTCTTCCCGATTAGATTTCGATCAGAGGTTAGCGAAGTGCTTGCGATATTGAAGGTTGTGAAAGAAGGTTTCGAGTGGCTGGGTTGGTGGTTGGTGCTGGGAGTTGTTTCGGTTGGGATCGCCGGGGCGCAGACGCAGGGCAACATTGT
>JAKEEL010000094.1 GCA_022616595.1 Methylococcaceae bacterium | reverse complement strand
CCAGCAACCTCCCCGCCCCGCGGCTTTGGCGCCAAATCCGCTCCCAGTACTTTTCATCATGGAACGATCTCAGGCAGCGCAGGTATTGATGCCGCCGCGCTTCGGGCAAATGTCTCAGAATGGTTGGAATCAGGGCTTCCTCGACGTTGTAACCGTCCTGAAGATTCAAGGGTACAACCTGCGCGATCGCGAGGCCGAGGTCCTTTGCCGCGGACTCCATCGCCGCGACGATCGTCTGTGATTTTGCGCCCTCGGGCGGATCGAGGCGATAGGGCGGAAACCATTCGCGGAAAGGGCGCAGGCGATCGATGTGGGTCAATGCGACGATGCATTCCGGAGCTTCCCGATTATTTTTGCGAAAGCGTTTGCGCATCGTTTGCAGCAGGTTCTTGTCCGCATCCCGCGAGGCTTGGTTCGCGATGCAGACCAGGATGATCAAGTCGGCTTTGTCCAGTGACTGCTCGATCAGATCCAGCCCGCCATCCTGGCCGGACCTGTCTTCATATCCGCCGGTATCGATGATGATCGCGTCGGGAAGGCCCTCCCTTTCCAGCACGAAGGGCTCGATCCCTTTGGTGGTAGGGACCACATCCACCGCGGTCTTGAGTTCGCCGAACAGGTGATTGATGAGGCTCGATTTGCCGCTGCCGGTTTGTCCAACCACGACGATCCGCAAGGGCTCCCGGGCCATTTGATCGTGCCTTTCTCGAGTCAGGAGCCGGTCTTTTTCGGACGCGGCGCTGACATAGGACTCGAACTCTTCCGAATCGAAATCGAGCTCCCCGCTATACAATCGGATCGCGTAAAATCCCGCTTTCCTGACGCAGGCGCAGGTCAGATACCGCTTCATCTCCTGATAAACCAGGGAAGCGGTATTCCCGGTAATCCGGTTACGGATCTCGTTCACGATCGCGTTCACGGGCGCCACCGCGAAGATCGCCAGCCGGTAATAGTTGTAGATTTTCTTCAAGCGCTTGATCATCCTGTGACCTTTCAGCACATCGTTGATCGTGACGATATGACTGCCGGGAATATTCTCGGTGGCCAGCACGCGCAAATCACGCGAAAGCAACTCCACGATCCGCAAAAAATCCGGGACGCGCAATTCGAGAAAGGAATGTTCCCGGTCCGCATGAAAATGCGCGGCGACCGTTTCGATGGTCTCCTTGAACAGGGCCATATAGGCGGGCCAGTCATCCAGCGCCGGTTTTTCGCACTCGATCCGCTCGCAAATCGATTCCACGCTGTTCCAGGCCTCCGTTTGCGTCCGCGACCAATTTGCTGCGGGTCCGGCCTTGAGGGAGTCCGGAACCGGCGGCTTCATTGCCTTGGCACTGAAGCGCCGGGCGGCAATCCAGCCAATCAACGAAGCGCCGATCATGATTGCGGACCAGACCGCGATCCATTGCTCCTGCCACAACCACTGTAATCCGGCCAAGGCCAGCAAGAGCCAGGGCAATGCGCCGAGAATCAGAATGATCAGGACGATGCAGCGCTGAAAAAGATTTTCCATACCGGATACTGGCTTAGCTTTTTTGCGCATTCATATAGGACTTCAGCAAGTGCTTGCCCCGTTCCATCTGCTCCCGATAAATTTCCTGGTAAATCGCGCGTTCCTTGACCCCTCCATGCATCGAGTGGCTGAAATAGAGATCCAGGGTTTTTCCGAGCGCGTAGGTGGATGCCGCGGTCATGACCGAAGCCGCGGCAAGCCCGTAAGCCGGAACGAATTTCAACAGCTCGCGTTTACCCAGATTGCTCAGAAAGCCAATCCCGATCGCGCTGCCGATATCCTGAAGCCGCCGCCGGTTCAAGGACTGCTGATACACGGAAGCGATGGTTTGAAAGAGCTTGAGCTGGATCGCGGCCACCAGCGGGATATCGACAAAGGGCAAAGGAACCGCGCCCGCCATGCCCGCGACGATCGAGTACGCGACGATATGCGGATGCACCGTCGACCGGTACAAATCGCGGATCTGTTCACGCGCCTCGCGCGCATCCAGAAGTAATACTAAAACCCCTTCCGGCAGGGATTTTTCGAGCGCGTTCCAAAAAGCCTCCAAGCCGTAAAAAACCGGTTCATAGCCGTCTGCCGGCAACGTAAAATCCAGGGGCACGAAAATCGCGTGGATCCCGGCCTGCTCGATCATCCCTCGTTGTTGACGCAAAGAACGCGCAAGTTTCCCTGGAATCCGATCACTCTTTTCCGAATCCACAAAAGGATAAGGCTGGATATGCGGCTCCGAGGCTCTCGCGTATCCCTCGTGCAGGCAGGTCTGGGCCACAATGACCGGCCAGTCGGGCTGTTTCGCAAGGATCTTTTGCAGCGCGTCGATGACCGGTTTCTGGGCATGATCCATGGCTTTCATCACGAGGATCAATACGTGCGTCTGGCGCGAAAAGATCTCGATGTCCTTGCTCGCGTCATAATCGACTTCTCCGATTCCGCGGGTATCGAGAAAACGCATCAGGCAGTCGTCCTCATCCGGGAAATGGTAGATCCGGGAAAACCGGGTGCAGGGCTGGAATCCATTGCCGATTTGAGCTTGCTCGTGCCCCGTGAGCGCCCGAATGATGGCTGTCTTCCCGGATTGCGTCTTGCCGAGCAACCAGAATACCGGTGCCGGCAGATCCTTGCGAATTTGATCGAGGCGCCGGCTCAGGTCGGATTCATCGACCGAGGGACTGAGCAGGATGTTCTTAAGAAATTTCCACATGGCTCGGGACTGGCCTCCGCGTTGCAGGGATCGAACAGGACGAGCGCAGGAAAGATTCGATTGCGGAGGGTTCCGGGCATCGGAATCAACGCTCGAATTCCTTTTGCTGTCGTTCCACCGACTGCATGTACTGCATGATCCGTGACTGTAAAATTTCCGAGGGTTTGACGATCGTACAACCGATCCAGGATTCCCCCTCGTCTTCATCGGCTTCAACACGGGTACGGTGCCGGATTTCGAGATCGACCTCTTCGCTGTGCTTCGGAAGTACCAGAGTGCAATTGCAGAGCCGCGTTCCGATTTCGCCCGGAACAGTCTGTTCGGCTGGAAGAGCCAGCGCAACGCCGCTCGGCCCGATATTCACCACGCGGAGATTCAGAGTCCAGGGGGCTTCGTCCGAATGCTCGCGCGCGATTGGAATCCGGCAGACCGCGGCGTTCATGAGCGGTACCCTAACCCGATAGGATTCGCGGCGTTCCTGCCAAAAAAGCGATTCCGGAATCGAAATCTTGAAAACCGCCCGGTTCTGATATACCGTTTTTTCGACCCGGTCCGACGAAAACCGGACCTTGATTCCTTTATATCGAGTCATGAACACCACAGGGGCGGCACATAACAACCTGCTGTTGATGGCTTCGTTCGAACCGTAATCCAGGATCACGGTATGATTTTCCGGGACCACATCGATCACAACGGTCAGAAAGGAATACTTCCCGGTATCGAAGCGGCCCGTGATCAGCGATTTGGCCTTGGCCAGCGATCGCAGAGACTGTACGATCTCTTTTTTCCGACGCAGCAGGTACTTTTCCGGGACTGGTTGTAAGTTCATGATTCGATCAATCAGAAAGATTGAGCTATTATTCTAGCAATTCCTGAATTCCCTTGAAGTTTTCCAAGGCCTCCGGATTTGCAAGGGCCTCGATATTTTTAACCGGCCGCCCGTGCACCACCTCGCGGACCGCGGACTCGACCAGCTTACCGCTCTTGGTATAGGGAATATCCGCGACCTGAATGATCTTCGACGGGACGTGGCGCGGCGACGCGAATTCACGGATACGGGATTTGATCCTGGCTTTGAGCTCCTCGGTCAGATTCAATCCCTCGGTCATTCTAACGAACAATACGATCCGGACGTCACCCTGCCAGGACTGCGCGATCACCACGCTGTCCCGAACCTCTTCGATCTGCCCCACCTGGCGGTAAATCTCGGCGGTGCCGATGCGCACCCCGCCCGGGTTCAACACACTGTCCGAGCGTCCGTAAATGATCACTCCGCCCGATTCGGTGATCTCCGCGAAATCGCCATGGCACCAGACGTTCGGAAAGCGGTCGAAATAAGCCCGATGGTACGCCTTCCGGTCCGGGTCGTTCCAGAACCCGACCGGCATCGAGGGAAACGGCCGCGTGCAGACCAGTTCGCCCTTCTTGCCGATCATCGAACGGCCCTTCCCGTCGAAGACCGCAACGCTCATGCCGAGCGCCCGGCACTGTATTTCACCGCGCCGCACCGGGACGGTCGGAGGTCCCGCGACAAAGCAGGAAATGATATCGGTTCCGCCGGAAATGGAAGACAGGCACAGGTCCTGTTTGATGTCCCGGTAGACATATTCAAAATTTTCAGGTGCAAGCGGGGAACCGGTGGACAGGATGGTCTTGAGCCTTGCCAGGCGATGACTCAGCCGGGGCTTCAGTCCGGCTTTCCTGACCGAATCGATGAATCCGGCCGAAACGCCCAGAATATCGATGCCCGCCTGATCGATCAGATCGAACAATCGATTGCCGTCGGGATACACGGGCGACCCGTCATAAAGGATCAAGGTGGCTCCGGAGCCCAGACCGGAAACCAGCCAGTTCCACATCATCCATCCGCAGGTCGTAAAATAGAATAGCCGGTCCGCCGGGTGTACATCGGCCAGAAGCTGGTGTTCCTTGAAATGCTGAAGCAGCGTGCCTCCGGCGCCATGCAGGATGCATTTGGGAGCGCCGGTGGTCCCCGAGGAATAGAGGATATAGACCGGATGATCGAAGGGAAATGCTTCAAACTCGACCGCCGCGGGCGAATGGCCTCGAACCAAATCCTCCATCCAGACTCCCGGTGCAGGCGCCGGGCCTTCGCTATCGCCTTGGTACGGAATCCACACGAGGAGTTCGATCGAGTCGATGGACTTCAGGATCGATTCCACCCTTGCGGACAGATCGAATTCCCGTCCGTTGTAAAAATAGCGGTCCGCCGCGAACAGAATTCTGGGCCTGATCTGTCCGAAACGGTCGAGCAGCGCAGCGACGCCGAAATCCGGAGAACAACTGGACCAGACCGCTCCGATACCGGTCGCCGCGAGCATCGCGACGATGGTCTCGGGAAGATTCGGCAGATAAGCCGCGATCCGGTCGCCCGGAGCGATCCCGAAATCCGTCAATGCACGGGACAGGCGCAAGGCTTGGGCGCGCAGCTCGTCGAAACTCAGAACGCGGTGGCTTCCGTTTTCGCCATAAAACTCGAGTGCCGCGCGATCCCCTTTCATTTGCAGCAGGTTTTCGGCGAAGTTCAAGCGAGCCCCGGGAAACCATCGGACTGTCTCGAACGAATCCGGATTCTCGACGACACAGTCTCCCTGAGTTTCGGTGATGATTCCGCAAAAATCCCGGACACTCGGCCAAAAACGCGCGGGATGCTCGATCGACCAGCGATAAAGGCCCTCGTAATCATCGACCTCGGCGGTCCCGGTTGCGCGCAAGGTCTTCATGAACCGAACGATATTCGCGTGCTCGATGCGCTGCTGCGAGGGGCGCCATAAGACCGGATTGCTCATCTGTCGCTCCGAATAAACGGGGTCCTCGAATCGATCTTGGGATCGATTCATGGATTTGATTGCGTGCGTTTAACCAAGTTCGCCGCGGGACACACCGAGGCGGGAAGCGCATCCTGTACCGTGCATTCCTGAAAATTCAGTTGCGAAGTTCCATCGCCTTCCGGGGATAATCTGAAATCAGAATGCCGGCGCCGAGATCGAAGGCCTTTCGAATCTGCTCGACCGTGTTGCAAGTGTACACGATCAGGCTTTTGCCGCGATCGGCCAGCAATTGGCTGGACCCAAGATCGAGATCGTCGATCGGAAGGCAAAAACCCCGGAAAAAGTCATTCTCATCGAGCGAGTGGCGCAAGGTATCGATCTTGTACCCGTCATCCAGATTCAGAACCAGGGATTGCAAGGGCTCCCGTGAATGCGCATGGCGCAGGCTCTCGAGATCGAAAGATGAGATCACCACGCCGCTTTCGGGCCCCTGTCCCGAATATCTTTTCGCGGTTTCGAGGCATTGCTCGATATTGACCTGATGCCGGCCGGTATTCCGGTCCCAATCCAGATTCTTGACTTCGAGGATCAGATTGCAGCGGCGCGCATATTTTGGCAGGAATTCGTTCAGCGCTACCAATCCGCACTCGCTGCCGTCCGTTCGCCCGTAATCCGAGAGATTCAGCCTGCCAAGTTCCGCATGGTCCAGTTCGCCGATGCGGGTTCCGGGCCGCCCGAGCTTGGCCAGATGCTCGTCATGCCAAAGGACCGGGACCCGATCGCGGCTGATCTGAATGTCCGTTTCGATGCCGTCGACCCCGAGATCGATCGCCCGGTCGAATGCGCTGCGTGTATTTTCCAGAAACTCCGAGCTGAGCCCGCGGTGCGCATAGATCAAACAGGGTTTCATCGCGATTCGATCCCGATCTCTTTAATGGAAATACGAAAACCCTTTCAATATCTGCCCAAGACCAGGGGTACGAATCTGACCGGTTCGATCATTTCCATTACGCAGCCCTCCTGGGTCTTGACCACCCGCTGCAACGACTGCTCGGCGCCGGAGCCAACCGGAAGCACCATCACACCGCCAATCTTGAGCTGCTCCAGAAGCATAGCCGGGATCTCGGGAGGCGCCGCGGTTACCAGGATGCCATCGTAGGGCGCGAATTCCTTGCGGCCCCATCCGCCGTCGCTGTGTCTAAAACTCACGTTGTGCAAGCGCAGGTCATGGAGACACCGGCGGGCCCGCTGCATCAGAGGAAAAATGCGCTCGACCGTGTACAGCTTTTCGACGAGTTGTGCGAGGACCGCAGTCTGGTAGCCCGAACCGGTGCCGATTTCGAGGATCTTTTCCGGCGCGGCTTTTTCGAGCAACAGCTCGGTCATTTTCGCCACGATATAGGGTTGGGATATGGTCTGATTATGTCCGATCGGCAGGGCCGTATCTTCATAGGCCCGGCCGGCCAAGGCTTCTTCGACGAAGATATGGCGCGGAGTATTGCGAATCACTTCGAGCAGCGCGACATTCCGGATTCCCTGGTCTTTCAGGCGCTCTACGAGCCGGTCGCGGGTACGGCGCGAGGTTAGCCCGATCCCTTGATGGTGCAGGTTCAACACATCTCTCCGACCGGCAGCCATTCCGCAATACCGTTGATCTTGTTGTAATGTGTCAAGTCCACCTGCAAGGGCGTGACCGATACGAAATTTTCCCGGATCGCGCAGAAATCGGTTCCCGGCCCGGCATCCTGTTCCGGTCCCGCGGAGCCCACCCAGTAAATTTCACGGCCCCTCGGATCCAGCGTCTTGACGACCCGCTCCGCTTTATGGCGCTGTCCCAGCCGGGTCGAGCGGAAGCCGCGCAACTGGTTCACGGGAACATCCGGAACATTGACATTCAGTATGGTGTCGGCCGGCAGGGGTTGTTGCTGGACCCGGTTGAAAAGATCGACAGCGACCCGGGTGGCCGTTTCCATGTACCTCGGAGTGGCGGAGGCCAGGGAAATCGCGATCGCAGGCAATCCAAGGAAGCGCCCTTCGGTCGCTGCGGCGACCGTCCCTGAATACAGTACGTCATCGCCGAGGTTCGCGCCGTGATTGATCCCCGCGAACACCATATCCGGTTCTTCGTCCAAGAGCCCCGTGATCGCGATGTGGACGCAATCCGTCGGCGTTCCGTCAATCTTGATGACTCCGCCATCCATCACGGTCGCTCGCAAGGGACGATCCAAGGTCAGCGAATTGCTCGCACCGCTTTGGTTCCGTTCCGGAGCGACCACCGATACTTTAGCCAGTTTTTCAAGCGCTGATTTCAAGGCGATCAAGCCTTGCGCGGAATAACCGTCGTCATTACTGACCAGAATATGCATAGTTTGCGAAAATCCCGAAAAAACTATTCATTATACAGACAGGACTGGATCCCGACCCACGCCGATCCTGGGAAATCCGGTGCAATCGAGTAACGCGAGAAAGGCCGCCGATTCTGGACGACGCTCGCTCCAGTATCAAGGACTTTCCAGCAACACCACCGCGTGCGCGGAGATCCCTTCGCCCCGCCCCTCGAAGCCCATTTTTTCGGTCGTGGTTGCCTTGACATTCACGTTGTCGCGCGAAATGCCCAGATAGCGCGCGATATTCGCTTTCATGGCCGGGATGTAGGGCGCGAGGCGCGGCTCCTGGGCGATGATCGTCAGATCGGCATTGGCGACCCGGTAGCCGAGAGCCGACAATTCGGCCATCACGCGTTCGACCAGGATGCGGCTCGCGATGCCTTTGTATTGCGGGTCGGAATCCGGGAAATGCTTTCCGAGATCGCCGAGCGCGGCCGCACCGAGCAGTGCATCGCACAGCGCGTGCAGGACAACATCCCCGTCGGAATGCGCGAGCATCCCTTTTTCGTAATCAATTTTCTCGCCGCCCAGAATCAGCTCCCCTTGATTCTGGAAACGGTGTGCATCATATCCATGCCCTATTCGCAACGTTGCCGCTCCAGATAGTAAGCGGCCAGAGGCAGATCCTCGGGCCGGGTGATTTTGATGTTATCGGGCCGTCCTTCCACGATCAGCGGCTTCAAGCCCTGCAATTCGACCGCGCCGGCTTCGTCGGTCACAAGCCGACCGGCTTGCGCTACCGCGATCAGCGCGTCCCTGAGCAAACCCAGACGAAACATCTGCGGTGTCAGCGCGCGCCAGATCCGGGTCCGATCGACTGTGTATTCAATCCTGCCGGCCGCGGTACTTTTCAGCGTATCGTGAACCGGCAAGGCCAGAATGCCGCCGACTTTGTCATTCGCCACCGAATCCCGAAGGCGCCGGATGTCATTCGCCGTCAGACACGGCCTTGCGGCATCGTGGACCATGACCCATTCGTCCTCCGCCGCAATCGAGGCGATAAAATTCAGTCCCGCCAATACCGAATCGGCCCGCTCGCTGCCGCCCGTAACCCGGGATACCGAATGGGAGCGGCTCAAGGAAAGCGAATCCCAGTAACCGTCATCCTCGGAAACAGCCACGACAATGCCGGAATAGATCCGTGATCCGAGCAGACGATCGAGCGTATGCTCAAGGACCGTACGCTCGCCGAGCTTCAGGTATTGTTTCGGACGATCGGCAGCCATGCGCCTGCCGACGCCCGCGGCCGGAACCAGAGCCCAGATCCGGGCGCTATTCAAGCCCATCGAACCACCCCTACGGACCGCTCTATTTCGCCGAGGGTTCGATAATCTGAAAAAACGTTTCGTTTTTCCGGATCATCCCGAGATCGCGCCGGGCCCGTTCCTCGACGGCCGCCATGCCGTTTTTCAGATCATCGACCTCGGCCTGAAGCGCGGCGTTCCGGCTGCGGATTTCCTTGATCTCCTCGCGCAAGCTCTCGATACGCTGCTCATATTGGCGTGCCTTCTGAAATCCGGTATCCCCGAACCAGAATTTGTATTGCAGCAATGCCAGCAAAACAATCAGCACCCCGCCTAGAAGTTTCATGATCTAAGCCTTCCTGCACAGGTTTGGAACCGAGCATGAACCGGCGATCGGATACAGTTGATCTGGACGGATACCCAAAGATCTTCGTTCAGCCGGCCAGGTATCTAAAAGCCGAGCGCCCCGCATAAGTCGCCCGGTCGCCCAACTCCTCCTCGATTTTCATCAAGCGATTGTACTTCGCAATCCGGTCCGAGCGGCTCAGGGAGCCGGTCTTGATCTGTCCGGCGCAGGTCGCGACGCACAAATCCGCGATCGTGACATCCTCGGTTTCACCGGAGCGATGCGAGACAACCGCGGTATAGGAAGCTTTCTGCGCCATCCGGATCGCTTCCAGGGTTTCGGACAAGGATCCGATCTGATTCACTTTGATCAGAATCGAGTTCGCGATGTTCTCGTCGATCCCTTTGCGCAGAATCTCCGGATTCGTGACGAAAAGATCGTCTCCGACCAATTGCACCCTGCCTCCGATCTTGTCGGTCAGAATCCGCCAACCGGCCCAGTCTGCTTCATCCATGCCGTCCTCGATCGTGATGATCGGGTACTTCGCAACCCAGCCGGCCAGATAATCGGAAAATTGTTCCGCATTGAAGGACCTGCTTTCCGAGGCAAAATTGTAGATGCCGTTTTCACAAAATTCCGAACTGGCCACATCCAACCCGAGATAGATATCTTCGCCGGCCCGATAACCCGCCTGCTCGATCGCCTCGAGAATCACTCCGATGGCGGCTTCGTTGGACGTCAGATTCGGGGCAAATCCGCCCTCGTCGCCGACCGTGGTCGCAAGCCCCTTGGCCGAAAGCACTCCCTTCAAGGCATGAAAAACCTCCGCACCATAGCGAATGGCTTCGCGGAAGCTCGAAGCACCTACCGGCAGAATCATGAATTCCTGCAGATCGACGCTGTTATCGGCGTGCGCACCCCCGTTGATGATATTCATCATCGGCACCGGCATCAGAAAATTGCCGGTCTCGTTCAGATACCTATAAAGGGGGACGCCGCGGGCTTTTGCGGCCGCATGTGCGGCGGCCATCGAGACCGCCAGGATCGCGTTGGCTCCGAGCCGGCTCTTGTTCGGAGTCCCGTCCAAGGCGATCATGCTTCGGTCCAAGGCCTCCTGATTACTTGCATCCATGCCGACGATGCCTGCGCGGATTTCGGTGCAGACGTTCTGAACCGCTTTCAAGACCCCCTTACCGAGATACCGGGATTTGTCGCCGTCCCGGAGTTCAATGGCTTCGCGGGCTCCGGTGGAGGCGCCGGACGGAACCATCGCAGTACCGATTTCTCCGGACGCGAGTACGACGTCCGCTTCAACGGTTGGATTCCCCCTGGAATCGAGGATTTCCCTCGCTTTTATATCGACTATCTGCGACATGCAGGCCTCTTCTCCAAACTTTCGTTATTAAGAAATTTCGATCGAATTCGCTTTGACTGTCCGATCGATTTCGAGCAGCGACCACAACAGTTCGCGGATCTTCGCCAAGGGCCACGAGTTCGGCCCGTCGCTTTTCGCGCGCTCGGGATCGGGATGGGTCTCCATGAACAGGCCCGATATCCCGACCGCAACGGCCGCCCGTGCCAGCGCGGGAATGAACTCCCGCTGTCCGCCCGAACAACTCCCTTGCCCGCCCGGAAGCTGTACCGAATGCGTGGCATCATAGACCACCGGGCAGCCTGTCTCGCGCATGACCACGAGCGACCGCATATCCGAAACGAGGTTATTATAACCGAACGAAACACCGCGCTCGCAGACCATGATTTGTTTGTTGCCCGTGGACTTGGCCTTGTTCACGACGTTCTGCATTTCCCACGGGGACATGAACTGGCCCTTCTTGATATTGACCGGGACTCCGGCCGCGGCAACGTTCACGATGAAATCGGTCTGGCGGCACAGCATCGCCGGGGTCTGCAGCACATCGACGACAGCGGCGACTTCGCCGAATGGAGTATTCTCATGCACATCGGTCAAAACCGGCACACCGATCTTGCGCTTGACCGTCTCCAGAATCTGCAGGCCTTTCTCGAACCCTGGCCCGCGGAACGATTCGTGCGACGAGCGGTTGGCCTTGTCGAATGACGATTTATAAATGAACGGAACGCCCAGTTCCCGCGTAATTTCCTTCAAGGTTCCCGCGGTATCGAGGGCGGATTGTTCGCCTTCGATCACGCAGGGGCCCGCGATCAGGAACAAGGGTTGATCCGGACCAGCCTCGAAACCGCACAGCTTCATGCCGCCAAAGCCTTGTCCTTTTGATATTGATAGGCCGCCTGCACAAAGCCCATGAACAGGGGGTGTCCTTTCCTCGGGGTCGAGGTAAACTCGGGATGAAACTGGCAGGCCAGGAACCACGGATGATCCGCGAGTTCGATGACTTCCACCAAGCGGCCATCGATCGACTTCCCGGTTATCCTGAGCCCTGCCGCAACCAGCGTGTCGATGTAGCAGTTATTGAATTCGTAACGATGCCGGTGACGCTCCGTGATCACGTCCTTGCCGTACAGCGAGTGGGCCAAACTGTTTGACGCGAGCCGGCATTGTTGTCCTCCGAGACGCATCGTGCCGCCGAGATCCGAGCTGGTGCTGCGGTGTTCGAACACCCCGGTTTTATCCTGCCACTCGGTGATCAGCGCCAGCACCGGATGCGGGGTATTCGCGAGAAATTCGGTGCTGTGCGCGCCTTCCAGCCCGGCCGCGTCGCGCGCGAATTCGATCACCGCGACCTGCATGCCGAGGCAGATCCCGAAGTAGGGAACCCGGTTCTCGCGCGCGAAGCGCGCCGCGGAAATTTTCCCCTCGATGCCGCGCTGACCGAAGCCGCCCGGCACGAGTACCGCGTCGACCTTTTTCAGAATATGGGGACCGTGCTCCTCCAGATATTCCGAATCGACGTACTGGATATTGACCTTGGTCCGGGAATGTATTCCCGCGTGCACCAAGGCTTCGCTCAACGATTTATAGGCATCGGAATGATCCACGTATTTGCCGACGACTCCGATCGTGACCTCGCGCTCGGGATTTTCCAGCGCCCAGATCACGCGCTCCCATTCCGACAGGTCGGCGGCCGGCACATCGAAGCGCAGCTGATCCACGACCAGCTCATCGAGGCCCTGTTCGTGCAGCAGAAGCGGAATCCGATAAATCGTATCCGCATCGATTGCTGAGATGACTGCGGCCTCCTTCACGTTCGTAAACAGCGCGATCTTTCGACGCTCGGCCTGCGGAATCGCACGCTCCGAACGGCAGATCAAAACATCCGGCTGGATCCCGATGGAACGCAGTTCCTTGACCGAATGCTGGGTTGGTTTGGTTTTCACTTCACCTGCGCTCGGGATGTAGGGAACCAGGGTCAGATGGATGAACAGGGTCTTGTCCTCGCCGAGTTCGATGCGCATCTGCCGGATCGCTTCAAGAAAAGGCAGCGATTCGATGTCCCCGACGGTCCCGCCGATCTCGATCAGGGCCAGGTCGGCACTCTGCGCGCTCTCCCGGATCACCCGCTGGATTTCATCGGTGATATGCGGGATCACCTGGATCGTCTGGCCGAGATATTCGCCTCGGCGCTCCTTGCGCAGCACGTTCTCGTAGATCTGGCCCGTGGTGTAGTTATTGCGCTTGAACATCGTGGTCCGAACGAAGCGCTCGTAATGACCCAGGTCCAGATCGGTTTCCGCGCCGTCCTCGGTCACGAACACCTCGCCGTGCTGAAACGGGCTCATGGTTCCCGGATCGACGTTGATGTAGGGGTCGAGCTTGGTCAGGGTCACCCTGAGTCCGCGCGCTTCCAGGATCGCGGCCAAAGACGAAGCGGCAATCCCTTTCCCCAGGGATGAAACCACGCCGCCGGTAATGAAAACGAACTTGGTCATACGGGGAGAAAATCCGCGTTAAACAGATCGGGGGAGATCGACTCCATCTGTGGCCTTCAGTTTGTCAGGGGAAATTGCAAGGATGTGGTATTCTACCGTGATCGCTCTTCGAATTCATGATCTATTCGCATCCTTTTCCAAATTCGGGCGGCTGCAGACCGATTGCATGGGATTTTCATAAACGAGCGTTGATCGTCCGCAATCCAGGCCCGTCGATTTCATCCGGAATTGTTCCAGTATCGCGCCGAAAGGCATGAAAAAGGGCGGAGAATCCGTCCGCCCTTTTGCTCTCGACGAAGACCGGTTTGCGCGCCGATCGAGGTCTCCGTTACCCTCGTCTATTTCTGCTTGAAAAACAGATACCCCTCTGATTTTGCGTACAACACCATGGAATCCGCGTTTTTCTCGATTACTTCAAACTCGGTAAACTTACCCGGCCTTCCGATCACAGGAACCAGCATTTTCCCGGACTCGATTTTGATCGGTACCGGAGGAACATCGTAAGTCCCGCTTCTCGCCATGATCAACCCGGTTTTCTCGAGCTGCCCGTTGCCGATGATCCAGGTTTCGCCGCGGCTGACCTTTGGACCGCCCAATTTGGCGGCCGCACTCTCCAACAGCCAGGATCCGGCTATTTCGCTTTCATTCTTGATTCCGACCGCGGCAACCGCCAGGGACGCGAACAGACCGAATATAAACATCGCGTTGATCAAACTGATCGGTAGACTCTTTTTCATTACGTTCTCCAAAAACTGACTTCATTAGTTGGCCACACAAAACGCTTCGAAACCTCTCGATCCGCGCATTCAAATTGATCAATCCACCTCGAGCGTACGAATCCCGCGGTTTGTGTTTGCTTATTGAATATTGAGGCGAAGCGTATTTGTACCATCGAGAAGCCGAAGGCTTTTTGATATTCGTCAACAAATAAGGGGGAAAAGCTCGACCCGGTCATTGGAGTGAACAGGCTGCTGGGTGAGCGCGGCAGCCTTCTCGATCGCGAGATCACCGCCAGTCCGGTTGTAGAGTTAATTGATCGGGACGATTGTCAACGGCCGGTATTAACCAGTATGCTACTCCCCAAATTTCAGACCACCCCTTAAGATAGGAGAAAACCGATCGACGAATAATCTTGCGCGCTCACATCCGGAACACCCCGAAATCCGAGTCTCGGTCCGCCCCGGACTGGCAGGCATCGAGACTCAACCCGATGATCCGCCGGGTATCGGCCGGATCGATGATTCCGTCGTCCCAAAGTCTCGCGCTCGCATAGTATGCACTACCTTCCTGCTGATAGCGTTCCAGGATTGGTTTTTTGAATTCCTGCTCGCTTTGTTCCGGCCAGTCCTCTCCCGAGCGTTCGAATTTTTCGCGTTTGACTGTCGCAAGGACTTCCGCGGCCTGTTCGCCGCCCATGATCGAAATCTGCGCGTTCGGCCAGGCCCACAGGAAATTCGGTGCAAACGCGCGGCCGCACATCGCGTAATTGCCGGCACCGAAACTGCCGCCGATGATGACCGTGATTTTGGGGATCCTCGCGCAGGCGACCGCCATCACCATTTTCGCGCCTTGCTTCGCGATTCCCTGCGCCTCGTATTCCTGGCCAACCATGAAGC
This sequence comes from Methylococcaceae bacterium, assembly GCA_022616595.1. Classification (GTDB taxonomy): domain Bacteria; phylum Pseudomonadota; class Gammaproteobacteria; order Methylococcales; family UBA1147; genus UBA1147. The sequence goes on along the minus strand of JAKEEL010000094.1, from coordinate 18,657 downwards.
CCGCGACATTCTGCAGGAATACCAGAGGAACCTTGCGCTGGCAGCACAGCTGAACGAAGTGCGCACCCTTCAACGCGGATTCGGAAAACAAGATCCCGTTATTCGCGATTATTCCGACTGGGTAATTACAGATTCGCGCGAACCCGCAGACCAGAGTTTTTCCGTAGAGCGCCTTGAATTCCGAGAAGCGGCTGCCGTCGACGGTCCGCGCGATGACTTCCCGGACATCGTACTGATAGCGAATTTCACCCGGGACGATGCCGTAAATCTCCTCGGCCGGGTACAACGGATCGTCGAAATGCAGGGAGCCGGCCGAAGACTCTGGGGATGGAAAATTGCCGATAATCTCCCGCGCCTTGTTCAAGGCATCCTGGTCGTCTTCCGCGACATGATCGACCAGACCCGAGCGGCGGGCATGCACATCGGCGCCGCCCAAAGCTTCCTCGTCGACGACTTCGCCGGTCGCAGCCCGGACCAGAGGCGGCCCGCCGAGGTAGATGGTTCCTTGCTTGCGCACGATGATGCTTTCGTCCGACATCGCGGGGAGATAGGCTCCTCCCGCGGTACACGAACCCATCACGACCGCGATCTGCGGAATGCCCTCGGCCGACATATTGGCCTGGTTGAAAAATATGCGTCCGAAATGATCCCGGTCCGGAAACACTTCGGCTTGTCTCGGCAGGAAGGCACCTCCGGAATCGACCAGATAAATGCATGAAAGCCGGTTTTGTTGGGCGATTTCCTGGGCCCGCAAATGCTTCTTGACGGTCAGCGGGAAATAACACCCGCCCTTGACCGTGGCATCGTTCGCAATCACCACGCAAAGCCGTTTCGCGATCCTTCCGATCCCGGTCACGATTCCCGCCGAGGGGGTCGTTTCAGGATAGACCTTGAAACCGGCGAGCGCCGAGAACTCGAGGAAAGGCGCGCCCCTATCCAGCAGTTTGCCGATCCTGTCCCGAACCAGCAGCTTGCCTCTCGCGACGTGGCGGTCGCGCGCGGCCCGACCTCCGCCGAGTTCGACCTCCCGCTCAATCGTCCGCCATTCGCTGATCCTGGCTTGTGTCGCCAAGCGGTTTTTCCGGAAAGCCTCGCTTTGAGTATCGATGTGGGTCGGCAGCGGGTTCATCGCTCCACCATGATGGCCGTCGCTTCGCCACCTCCGATACACAGCGATGCAAGCCCGGATTTGAGCCGGTGCCTGGCCAGCGAAGACAACAGTGTGACCAGAATCCGGGCTCCGGACGCTCCGATCGGGTGGCCCATCGCGCAGGCGCCGCCCTCGATATTGACTTTGTAATGAGGCAGGTCCAATTCCTGCATCGCGATCAGGGGGACCACGGCAAAGGCTTCATTGATTTCGTACAAATCGATGTCCGAACTTTTCAAATCAACCGAATCCAATAGCTTCCGAATCGCACCGACCGGTGCAGCCGGAAAGCGCGCCGCTTCACCCGCATGGCTCGAATGCGCGACGATCCGGGCCTTGGCTTCGAGGTTCAAGCGGGCGGCGGTGGAAGCCTTTGCCAGAACGACAGCGGCCGCGCCATCCGCAATGCCGCTCGATGACGCGGGCGTAATCGTCCCGTTTGCCCGGAATGCCGGTTTCAATCGGGCGATTTTGTCGAGAGCCTCCGGTTTCGGGAGTTCATCCCGAGTCACCGGGCCGTCCCCCTTACCCCGCTGAGTATCAACCGGGACGATCGTATCGGCCATGCATCGATCTTCCGCGCTCGACCAGGCCCGTTTCAGCGACTCGCGCGCGAAATGGTCCTGCATCGCGCGATCGATCCGGTATTCCTGCGCGCGGTCTTCCGCATAATCGCCCATCAGACGGTGCTCCCGGGGATCTTCGAGACCGTCCAATATCATATGGTCATACAGGGTCTTATGACCGAGCGACCGGAATTGGTCCCTGGCGAACAGATAGGGCGCATTGGACATGCTTTCCATTCCGCCCGCCACCACGACTTCGGCACTGCCGGCCTTAATCGTGTCGTGTCCGAGCATGATCGCTTCCATGCCCGATCCGCACATTTTGTTGATGGTCAGGCAGGGAACCGCGGGATCCAGGCCAGCCAGCAAGGCCGCCTGGCGGGCCGGGGCCTGCCCGATTCCGGCGCTCAATACGCAGCCCATGATCACTTTGCCGACCCTGTCCTGGGCGATACCGGCCGAGGTCAAAGCTCCGGAAATCGCGGCCGCGCCGAGTTCGGGAGCGCTCAGATCTTTGAGCTTGCCCTGAAATTTACCGAGCGGGGTTCGGGCATAACCGATGATTACCACGGGGTCTGGAGAAAGCTCCACGAGAGTCCACCTTTTTCGATAGCGACAGATTTGCGGGTAACGCGCCGTTAGACTGAGAAATTCTGCGCTATGTTCCGGCACTGAACGATCACCGGCCTTAACAATCTAACGAGCATGTGCCTGGAAGGGCCGGAAATTCGACTTGCCAGTCGATATCCGCCGCTTCGGGGCCGTATTGCCCCATCGCCGTTGTCGCGAACCCGACCCGTCTCGGCCGGTACGTCAGGAGGTTTCGATTGGCCATGTCCTTGCCATTGTCCGACACAAGTCATGCACCCCAGCCTCGCGGAAATCGCCATCCGCTGCGATTTTTGACCGCGACCAGCTTGTTCGACGGACACGATGCGGCGATCAACGTGATCCGGCGTGTTCTTCAGGCTTCGGGAGCCGAGGTCATCCACCTCGGTCACAACCGCTCGGTGGACGAAATCGTTTCGGCCGCGATTCAGGAAGATGTGCAGGGAATCGCTGTCAGCTCCTATCAAGGCGGCCATCTCGAGTATTTCAAATATCTGATCGACCGTCTCAAGGAATCCGACGCCGGAGATATCCGGGTTTTCGGCGGCGGCGGGGGAGTGATCCTGCCGGACGAAATCAAACAATTGCACGAGTACGGCGTCGAACACATCTACTCCGCGCAGGAAGGACAACAGCTCGGACTCAAAGGCATGGTCGAGGATGTATTGAAACGTTGTGGCGCCAATGTCTCGGAGATTCGGCGAAATGCCGGGTGCGCGCTGCCCGAACAATTCACGCCGCGGACACTTGCCCGAATGCTGTCACGGATCGAGTCGGGATCGCTCCCTTTACGGGATCGCCAGCGTTTATTTCAAATGGCGCACGACAGAAAATCCCTGACCCCGGTGATCGGCGTGACCGGTACCGGAGGGTCCGGGAAATCCTCGCTGCTCGATGAGCTGATACTTCGCTTCAGGCTGCGATATGGCAACCGCCTTCGGATCGCGGTACTTGCGGCAGATCCTTCGCGCCGGAAATCCGGCGGCGCACTGCTCGGCGACCGGATTCGGATGAACGCGATCGACGCGCCGGAGATATTCTTCCGATCGGTCGCGACACGGAATTCACCGACCGAACTGCCGCGAACATTGACCGAACTGATCAATGCGCTGGTCGCCTCCGAGCAGGATCTGGTGATCGTCGAAACACCGGGAATCGGTCAGGGTTCGGTCTCGATCACTGCGCTGGCTGACGTAAGCCTGTATGTGATGACGCCCGAATTCGGGGCCGCGACGCAATTGGAGAAAATCGACATGCTCGATTACGCCGACCTCGTCGCTCTGAATAAATTCGACCAGATCGGCGCCGAGGATGCGCTGCGCGACGTGCGCAAGCAAATTCAGCGAAATCGTCAGGATTTCGATCGACCATTGGAGGAAATGCCGGTAATTGCTACGATTGCATCCCAAACGCATAGCGCTGGATTGGATCGTCTTTTCGACAGACTCATCGATTTGCTTCAGAAACACGGACTCAAGCCGCCCATTGCCGCGGACGAATCCGATGCGGCTCGATGCTTGCGCGCACAGGAAGCGATTCTGCCCGCGTCGCGGTCCGGTTATCTCGCGGAAATCGCATCGACGCTCAGAGCTTACCGCGAGCATGTCGAAAAGCAAAGCGATCTTGCAAGGACTCTCCAGCAGCTCGAGGAAGTCCGGGCTTTATTCGATTCGGCTCCGGAAATGATCCATCCGTTTGCGGCCAGGGTAACGGGATTGCGGCTCGAGATGGACCCGAGCGCGCGGAATGTGCTCGATCAATGGCTTGAGGACGGGACCTCGGCCGATCCCCGGGACTCGGAATCGCCTCCGAGCAAGAAGAGCCCCTCGGGACTGCCGATTCCGCAAGTCGCTGTACCGCGCTATCGTGACCACGGGGATATCCTCAAGTGGTTGATGCTGGAAAATTTGCCGGGTCATTTCCCGTTTACCGCGGGAGTATTTCCGTACCGGCGCAGCGACGAGCCGCCGACACGCATGTTCGCCGGTGAAGGCGGGCCGCAGCGGACCAATCAACGTTTCAAGTTCCTGTCCGCCGAAAGCGAGGCCATCCGGCTTTCGACCGCATTCGATTCGGTCACACTGTACGGCGCCGATCCCGATACGCGGCCGGACATTTTCGGGCGGATCGGAAACTCCGGTGTTTCGGTCGCGACTCTCGACGATATGAAGATCCTGTATCAGGGATTCGACTTGTGCGATCCCAAGACCTCGGTATCCATGACGATTAACGGGCCGGCGCCGATTCTGCTCGCGATGTTTTTCAATACCGCGATCGATCAGCAGGCGGATCGATTTCAGTCGCTCCACAACCGGCTGCCCGATCCCGGTGAGAAACAGGCGATCCGTGACAAAACTCTGCAAAGCGTGCGCGGAACGGTCCAGGCCGATATCCTGAAGGAAGATCAGGGACAGAACACCTGCCTCTTTTCCACTGCCTTCAGCTTGAAACTCATGGCCGATGTTCAGCAATATTTTATCGAACATGCCATCCGGAAATTCTATTCGGTTTCGATATCCGGCTACCATATCGCGGAAGCCGGGGGTAATCCCCTCACCCAGCTCGCCTTTACACTGGCCAACGGATTCACCTACGTCGAAGCCTTCCTGGCCTGCGGCATGAGGATCGACGAGATCGCGCCGAACCTGTCGTTTTTCTTTTCCTGCGGAATGGACCCGGAATTCGCGGTGATCGGCCGCGTCGCCCGCCGGATCTGGGCGGTCGCGATGCGGGAACATTACCATGCGAACGCGCGCAGCCAGAAGCTCAAATACCACGTGCAGACCTCGGGCCGCTCGCTGCATGCCGATGAGACGGACTTCAACGACATCCGGACCACCCTGCAGGCCCTGACCGCGTTCAATGACAACTGCAACAGCCTGCATACCAATGCCAGCGATGAAGCGGTCACCACCCCCTCGGAAGAAACCGTGCGCAAAGCGATGGCGATTCAGATGATCGTGAATCAGGAGTGGGGCCCGAGTCTGAATGAAAATCCCTCGCAGGGTTCCTTTTTCATCGAACAATTGACCGATACATTGGAAGAAGCCGTGTTGCAGGAGTTCGATAACCTGTCGAAACGCGGCGGCGTGCTCGGGGCGATGGAAAGAGGTTATCAACGCAACCGGATTCAGGAGGAGTCCCTGCTCTATGAATCCCGCAAACACGACGGCAGCCTGCCGATCATCGGGGTGAACAAATTTTTAAGAAAAGAGCCCGAAACGGCGAAAACCTTTGCCGTAGCCCGTTCCAGCGCGGCTGAAAAATTCGAACAGATCAATCGCGTGAAGGCTTTTAAAAAGAATCACGATGGGCAAGCCGAAAAAGCGCTCTCCGCGATTCGACGCGCCGCGATTCACAACGAAAATATTTTCGCCGTACTGATGGACGCGGTACGGGTCTTGAGCCTCGGACAAATCACCGCGGTCCTGACCGAGGTCGGCGGGAAATACCGGCGGCACTTGTAGTACATTGTCCGTACTGGAAATGAACCAAAATGGTTCATCGTCACAGCCCGTCGCCTGCTTTTATCAACAGACCGCGCCAGCGTCTCGAAAATGATTGCGGTTTCCGAGAAATTGTGTAGCCATAGGATCAAGAAGGATTCGTATCTCTTTATATTCTAATAATAATAAATGAACATTCACAAAATTGTAAAAAATTTCTACAATCTGATACCGAGCCACGAATCCATGGGGACGCGGAGAATATACACAAACTTATCCACAGACTTACGCACAATATTTGTGGGTAAGTACGGGGACGGCAAAAGGGCATCCGCAGGCCCCTGAATTCTTAAAAAATTACGTGCTTAGGCACGAATTTTGAGTCATCGCAAGGCCGGTCGCGACCGCCTCCTGACGGACTCGAGTCGGGTAAAAACCATGCGGTTGCCGCTCGATGTCCCGAGGTTCATCGGAATGACCTCACCCGCATCGGGATTGGTTCACAGTAGTGAGGCTTCTTCAACCTCTTCAATCTCTTTTCTGACATCGGACAGATGCAGACCACCGGAGATAAAGTAAACGGCGCCGATCGCAGTGACCGGAACCCATTGACTGCCAAGGAACAATACGCTGGATGCAAACGCGATTTCTTCGGAGATCCCGAAAGGTTTCAACGCGAACACGAAAGCCGCTTGAATCGCGCCGATGAATCCCGGTGCGTTCGGAACCGTGGTTGCGAGAGTCAACACACCGAGAAGGACGAAGGTCAATTGGAGAGATATGAATTGTCCGTAGGCGTAAAGAGAGAACCATATAATCCCCGCCATCAAAATCCACTTCAGGAACGACAGGACGACCAGTACGAACACCGAGGCCAGTGATTTCAGGGAAGAAAACGCGGTGATCACATTGTTGATGATGCCGTGGACTTTTTCCTGAAAGGCACTAGGAAACCAACAGCCGAAAAAACCCCAGAGGCCGAGAACGATTCCGGGTTTCCATAGCATGAGCAGGATTCCCGCAAGCAGGCCGGCCAACAGCGGAGCGATGAACCAGGCCCCGATTTTCAACGATTCGGGAGCCGAGTCGATGATCGCGATACCGGCTTCATACAGCGCAAAGATCGCAACGATATCGAAAATTCTTTCAACGATTATCGTGACGAAAGTTCCACTCACAGTACATGAAAACCGATGCGAAAAAATTCCAGTCCGGATCAGTTCTCCCAAATGACCGGGCAATACGTTACTGCCTGCGAATCCGATCATCATCGGGGGTGTAACCTGCGCAACCTTGAAATGTCCCAGGGGACGCAGGATCACAATCCAGCGGACCGCCTTCAGCCAGAAAAACAAAAATACGCAGCAGAGGATCGGTACCAGGGTCCGGTAATCACCCCCTTTCAGCAGGTCTCCGAGTTCCTTGAAATTAACATCCCAGAGGGCGTAAATCAGGGCCAGCGCCATGATGCCCGCCACGATGATCAACGAAAATACTTTTTTCATCATATCGCTCGATCCTTAGGTCGAAAGAATGTCGGCCACGCGCATTGCATTGGCCATCAATGTAAATGTAGTGTTCTTTGCCGGTAAAAAAGGGTAAGTACTCCCGTCGACCACGAAAAGGTTCTTGAAGTCGTTGCTGCGGCAATCCGGGCCCGTGCTCCATTTCCCGGCACGATCGTTTGTCATCGGCAGCGTGCCGGCATAATGGACGCTGGCTCCCATCGGGCGCAGGTGGGCCATCCCCGGTGGAACAATGCAACCCAAGCGAAACAAGGCTTGTTTGACCCGCTTCAAAGCCGAATCGAGTCTTTGCCGTTCGTTTTCGGGCGCGCAATAATGAACCTTGAGTATTGGATGTTCGGGATTGTTCGTGATATCCAGGGTCAAATAGTTCTGTCGACGCCGGGTATCGTGGAAATTGACATTGACCAGGCCGAGTGAGGCATGCAAATTTCGGAACAGGTGTAATGAGGTTTTCAGGTCGAAGGGAAACTTATCGACAATCGGGTGGATCATGGATGTTTTGAGCGCCGTGATCAGGCAGTGAATGTAATGCTTGGGATGCTCGGCGTCGAAGCCCATCGCAAGTTGATTGTATTGATAACTTTGCGCCTCAAAGGATTTCCCGAGCATGAACAGGTTCAGAAAGGGGACCAGTATCTGGCGGTTGTCCATGAGTCCATGCAGCCGGATGACCTCGCCGCTCTCCCGAAAGACCGACTCCAGCAGAATTCTGGAGCTGCCCAGCGTACCGGCGGCCAGCACCAGGGTGTTCACCGGAATTTCCCGGCTGTTCTGCCCGTCCACGGCCTGCAGAACGATTGTTTCGATGCGTCGCGAATCGTTGTATCGAAAATAGCGAACATAGTGCCCGTTTGTATAGGTAAACTGCGGGTGCTTTAAACATTCCTTAAGCGTAACCGCCGGAGTGTAAAGTGCGTTGCGCGGGCATCCCCACAAGCACCTGCCGAGATAGTCGCAGGATTGTCTGTCGCCCGAATCCCGGCTTAGTACGGCTTGGCGGGCCCGTCCGATCCGACAGCCCAGTTTTGACTGGAATGTCCTTTTCTTGCCGCGGTAAAGCGACAATAGCAGCGCGGAATGCTGGTCCAGTTTCAAAGGCTCCTGGAGCCCCGGATGAAACGGGACGGAGGGCGCGAGGTCGTCATTTTCGCCGCTGATTCCGATCCGTCCCGCGACCCGGGCGTAGAACGGCTCAATTTCATTGTAGGAAAACGGAAAGTCTTCGAGTTCGTGCTCGTTAAACGGATAGCAACCGCCGGTCCAGGCTTCCGCGAGCCCGCCTTGGGCAAACGAAGACAAGGGCGCGAAATTTTCCCCCTCGATGCCGAATTGATGCACTGGACGCAGCGCATATTCTTTGGACGGAGGAATGCCATAAAACTCTCCGGCCGTTCCCGGCAGCAACACCCCTTCGAAATTCCGGCCGAGAAAATAGGCCGCCGGGTCTGCGAGTGCCTGTTTCAGGTCTGCAAACGAATCCTTCGGATTGACCGATGCCTCCGGAGTCCAGCCTACGTCAACCATTTCGACCGAACGGCCGTGATCGAGCGCGCTGAATGCAAAATGCACCCCGCTCGCACCCGAACCGACCACGGTAAAATCAGCCATGCCGTGTTTCGGATAGACGTTCGAGAGCATTCAATGCCAGCCGTACCGGACTCAGCAGGAGGGTTGCGACAATCAGCAATAGAATCGAGCGTGTGATCTGGGTCAAAAAAGTCACAAGCATCAGGGGCGCAGCGAGTTGATCGGCATGATCGATTTTTCCGGCTGTTTCGGCCCGGCATTCGAGGATTGCGAGCAACAAAACCACTTTTTTCCGGACCATCGCTTCGCGAAAAAAGAATTTGCAATAGCCATCGACCGCGCGCGTATAGATGGGATTTTTTGCGGATAGTTTCTCGATCATCGATTCAAATCGGGAGCGGGCCCGGATCGCTAGAGGCCGGCCGGGTTCGAAGGCCTCGGCATATTTCCGCTGGATATACGCGTCCGGCTCCTGGCCGGCCAGGTAGCGGGTATAAACCGAGCATTCGGCAGCGAGTGTATCCTGCGGGGCGCCGGTCCGGGCAGCGACCAAGTGGGACAGCATGGAATCGACGTTTCTCAATTTGCCTGCGTGCCCGTTGAACCACGGATCGGGTTCAATCGTGCCGGGATTGCGGAAAGACGCGAACTGCCCCGAGGTAACCGGTAAATACCTCCCGATGATTCTTTCAAGAATCCGGAGGCTCCAGATAATCAATCCGAGCGGAAGCCGGATCACAACTCCGCGTTGTTGATGGCAGGCCGCGTGAATTTTCTGCAGGAATTCCCCCATGCTGATGATTTCCGGGCCACCGAGTTCCAGCACATTGTTTCCGAACGCGTCTTCTTCGATGATCGCAAGGAGCAGCCCGGCCAAGTCATCGACATCGATCGGCTGGATCGGGATTTTTCCGTTGCCCGGTTGCAAAATCACCGGGCCTTTCGCGAGAGAAGACAAGTTCGCCAGGACCGGCGAGGCCACGCCGAGAATCATGGTCGGCCGTACGATGCAATATCGAAGCCGGCTGGCTTGAAGTTTGTGTTCGGCGAGTTGTTTCGACTCCGCGTAGTGGTAGCCCGCACGGTCCTTGAAGGATACCGCAATCGAACTGATCAACAGAAAGGCGTGGACTCCGGCCCGTTCGGCCGCATGGATCAAGCGTTCCGTGCTGCGGGTATTGGTTTCGAAATAGGCTTTGCGCTCCGCCTTTCCGGTCAGCCCCGCGAGATGCAGGACTCGCGTGTCCGGGCCCAGAAAAGCCGCATAATGCGCCGAGTCGTCGATCGATCCTGAAATCTGCTGGACTGTCCCGAGGTTCGCAAGGTGACTTGGCAATTGGATTTTGCGTCGGGTCAGCAGCGTAATCTTCGAAAAACGCTCGGGATCGATGTGGTGCAAGAGACGTTTTCCGACAAAACCGGACGAACCGGTGATGAACAACGCAGGCTTGCAATTTTCTGGTTGGGTACTTTCCACTCGGGGGTGATCCCTCGAAGATCAACCGCAGCAAGTTTCGCCAACCAAGGTGGTTGGCTCGTTATTGATGGATTCGATCACATACATCGGCCGTGATTTGATCTCGGTAAAAATGCGACCGATATACTCCCCGATTATCCCGAGACAAATCAACTGGACTCCACCCAAAAACAACATCGCAACCATGATCGTCGCCCAACCTTCGATAGTATAGCCCATCGCCTTTTGAATAAAGACAGTGAAAAGATAAAGAAAGGCCAGCAATGACGTCATGAATCCGAGCCAGGATGCGAATTTCAGCGGAATACTGGAAAATGAAGTGATTCCGTCCAATGCAAATTTTGCCATTTTTTTGAAGGGATATTTGGTTTCTCCGGCGAATCGTTCTTCCCGGTGATAAGGGACACCGGTCTGGCGAAATCCGATCCAGCTCACCAAGCCTCGAATGAAGCGGTCTTTTTCCCGAAGCTGCTTGAGTTGATTGGCGGCCCTGGCGCTCATCAAACGAAAATCGCCGACATCGACCGGTATTTCGATGCTGGTAAATTTTTTTAATACCCGGTAGAACGCGGACGCGGTCAACAGTTTCAGCCAACTTTCGCCATCGCGCTTTTTTCTGACGCCGTAAACCACATCGTAGCCTTGTTCCCACCTGGCGATCATGTCCGCGATGATTTCCGGAGGATCCTGCAAGTCCGCGTCAATGACCACTACCGCGGCGCCTTTCGCGTGGTCTATCCCGGCCGTAATCGCGATCTGATGCCCGAAATTACGTGAGAACTTGATCACTTTCAGATGCGGGTCGAGATTCTGGAAATCCATCAGCTTCTCCCAGGAGCCGTCATGGCTTCCATCGTCGACGAAAATCAACTCGTAGTCATATTCGCGTAAAGAACTCATGACATCGGACAGCCTCCGGTAGCAGGTGTCGATGACTTCGATTTCGTTAAAGACCGGAACGACCAGGGAAACGGTTTTCTTATCTTTGCTCATCCGGATTGAAGTCGTTCAGGTTTCGAGGTTATGTCAAAAGGCTTGCCGGGTTCTTCGATTGTCCAGATTCCCCAGATCAACACCGCGGCCAGGGTCATGAAGGGAATCGCCGAGGCGGGTTGTCCGTCCAGAAACGGAGCGTATTGCACGGCCATTCTGGACAGGGTGCCGAGCCAAGGCAGTTGGAACCCCTCGAGAAAGGTCCGCATGACGGAATCAAAAATCCCGCTCTGACTGCGCACCATCGCAATCGCGACCGATTCACCGATCACCAGTACTACGAGCGGAAATGCGATCAGTTTCGGGATGCGGGCCAAGACGATTCCGGACAATATGAAAGTCAACGGGACGATGGCCATCAGATAGCGGATCCCGGTGTTCCATTGCAGGCGGGTATACTGGACCGAGCTGAAAAATATCGAGACGGCCAGGAAAATGGCCACCAAGGTCATTGTCTCGCGCAGCGGAAGCGCGCATTGTGTATCTTTCGGCAACAACGGCGCCGCGAGAGCGAGCAGCAGAATCGGTCCGACCATGAACAAACCGAATCGCGGGTCGAACCAGAGCATCCAAAGCAACTCCAGTTGCGGGCCGCCGACTCCCTGATAGCCGACTTCAATCCATTCGACCTGCGGCATGTAGTGCTGACCGGGGTAAAAAAAGTTCCCGAAACTTCGGTATTGATACCAGCCAAGCAGCAAAACCGGAAGCAAGGTTCCCGCGCCATACCAGAGGGAATCTTTAAGGCCTTCAACAATTCCAACCCTTTCATTGCGCAGCATCAGGCAATAAATCCCGAGTAAAGCCATCGGGATCGCCCCGCTGTAGTCACACAAAAAACCCAATCCGCCGAAGAAACCTGCGAGGAAATATCTGGTTTTCAGCGTGAGTCTAAGTTCCTCCGACGAGCGCCAGATCAATACGAAGGCAAACAGTGAAAAGATCCCGACCATCAAATTCTGATTCAGATAGGCGGTTCGAAACAGGACCGGGGTGCCGAAAGCATACAAGAAGGCCAGCCCGCGGGAAAGCTTGTGGTTCATGCCAAGCCAGATGAACACGTTAAACATCACCACGACACTGAAAGCGGAGAGAGGTGCCATGCAGAAGACCTGGGTCACGAATCCGGTCAGTCCAAACTTGATGTCCAAACCGCGCTGTCTGACTTGTTTGAAAAACTCGACTCGCATCGGCCTGGGGTCCTTGTAAACCGCGATGATTTCTCCAGCGGCGGCGGATCGTTTGCTAAGAATTCGATTGTTGATCGCGTCGATCAAGGGCTTGAACACCGCATACGGAATCGCCGCGATCATCGACGCACCGGGGTTTGCTCCATGATGCACGCCGTGGTTTTCCGTCACGAAGATGTCCGGGTGAAGCCCCTCGAATCCATCGAGACGGAATGAAAAATGATCGCCGATGCTCAATACCAGATAATGTTCCCGTACGAAATCGGTCGCAAAAAAAAGCGCGAATATGATCCAGCAAGTGATGAAGATTCGAATTCTTGTCGCGCGTAAATTCCGGGTTCCCATGCTTATTCGATTTACGTTTGGAACTTGTTGGGCTATCGGCTATAGTTTAGCACGATCGGACTCCTATCAAGTTTCCGTTCCGGGTGCAGCGAAGTATTTCGGTCAAGCAGCGAAAACCGCCGGTCGCCCGGTCTCGGTGCGAAAGGAGTTTTTGTAAGCTTCAGTTTAGAATGGTTTTTCTATTGGCTCCCTGAGGGATTGATTTTATGAATGCACCGCATATCCGGGAGCAATTTCTTCGCTCGGATTCCATTCGTTCCGGCGGCCTCAATTTTTGCATGTTGACAACTTTTTACCCGCCCTACAGCTTCGGCGGGGATGCGATGGGGATTCAAAGGCTTTCCCAGGCACTGGTCCGGCAGGGTCATCGGGTAACCGTCGTTCAGGATATCGATGCGTATAATGTCTTGAGCAATCATCCCGATCCAGAAATGCCCGATTACGGCGACGGTGTCGAGGTTATTCGCCTGCGGTCCAAATCGCCCAAATTGTCCATTTTGTTGACCCAACAGCTCGGCAAACCGATCGTGCAGGGTGGAAGAATCCGGAAAATCCTCGACGAACGAAAATTCGATGTCATCATGTTTCACAATACCTCATTGGTCGGCGGACCGGGATTGTTCTCTTATGGAGAGGGCATAAAACTGTACATGGCGCATGAACACTGGCTGGTTTGTCCGTCGCACGTGCTGTGGCGTCACGGCCGCGAACGCTGCACCGGGCGCCAGTGTTTACGCTGTGTACTGCATTATCGGCGGCCTCCTCAGTTGTGGCGATACAGCGGTTACCTGAACCGAGTGCAGCATCAGGTGGACCGTTTTATCGCAATGAGCGAGTTCAGTCGGGACAAGCACAGGGAGTTCGGTTTTCCGCGCGATATGGACGTGGTGAATTATTTTCTGCCGGACACCGGCCCGGCTGAATATAAGTTCAGTGACCCTTCCCCGCATCCGCGGCCTTATTTTTTGTTCGTTGGCCGTCTCGAAAAGATCAAAGGTCTCGACGATACGATTCCGGTGTTCGCAGATTATCCGGACGCTGATTTTCTGATCGCAGGGGATGGTGAATACGCCTCCATCCTGAAAGAAATTGCAAAGGGAATTTCCGGAGTCAAATTCCTGGGGCGGGTTGCACCCGACCAACTGGACAACTATTACCAGCATGCGATTGCATTGATCGTCCCCTCGGTTTGTTTCGAAACATTCGGAATCATCCTGATCGAATCGTTTCGCCAGAATACACCGGTATTGGCCCGCAGAATCGGTCCCTTTCCCGAGATTGTCGAAAAGAGCGGCGGCGGTTTGTTGTTCGATGGCCCGAAAGATCTACGCCGCGCCATGCGTAAAATCCAGTCCGAACCGGAATTTCGGGATCTTCTGGCCCGTCAGGGCCGGGAGGCTTTCACGCGCAACTGGTCGGAACAGGCGGTCGTTCCGAAATTTCTGGACGTCGTCCGGGATGCGGCGAACACCCGCGGCCGCAAGGACATTCTGGAAAAACTCGGAGGCATCGCCGCGTGAGCAGCATACTGGTTACCGGCGGTGCCGGCAATATCGCCAGCGCACTGACCCGAAAACTCGCGAAGAACCCGCAGAACCGGATTATCGTGGCGGATAATCTGTTGACCGGGGATCTCTGCAAGGTCCCTGTGGATCTTGAAAACGTCGAATTCATCAAGTGCGACGTGAATCGTTATCGGGATATTTCGCCGCTGTTCTTCACCTATCGTTTCGATTACGTATTTCATTTTGCGGCAGTGGTCGGGGTGCAACGCACGTTGCAGAATCCGTTGGCGGTACTGGGCGATATTCGGGGGATCGAACATATTCTGAATTTGTCCAAAAATTGCGGGGTCAAGCGGGTCTATTATTCGTCATCTTCCGAAGTTTACGGCGAGCCCTTCGAGATACCCCAGAATGAAAATACGACACCGCTGAACTCGCGTTTACCTTACGCGGTCGTAAAAAACGTCGGGGAAGCTTATCTTCGAACCTACCAAAAGGAATTCGGACTCAATTTTCTGATTTTCCGCTTTTTTAACACCTACGGGCCGAATCAGAGCGAGGATTTCGTGATTCCACGCTTCATCCGAAAGGCTTTGAACAACGAGGATATCCCGATCTTTGGCGACGGTTTGCAGACCCGGACATTTTGTTATGTGGATGATAATGTCGATGCTTGCGTGAATGCGCATTACAGCGGCGTGATCGAAAACGAGACGGTCAATATCGGCAGCGATATCGAGTTCACCATCCTGTCATTGGCGCAGAATATAATCGAGTTCACGAAATCCCGCTCGAAAATCGTATTTCTGCCGCCTCTGGCCGAAGGGGACATGACACGGCGCAAACCGGACATCGCGAAGATGAGGCGCCTTTTGGACCGTGAATTGCTGCCGGTCGAACAGGGAATCCTCAACCTGATCGAATATTACCGGGACACCTGACCGGATCGCGTCGATTCGGCCGAGATCATGAATCTAAAAAAATGCCGGAGTAATCACGTTGCGACTCCGGCATTCTAGAGGAGGAAACCTGAAAGGTTGGGGGTATCGCTTCAGTGACGGTAGTAATCCAAGGCATTGACCATGAGCAGTTTCATGGCGGCTCGCTCCCCGTACCATAGACCGGTGATCGGGTCCCGCCACTGGTAGCAAACGGAATTTCTGGACATATTTCTACGCTTCCATCCATAACCCCAAAGGGTAAAATAACGCAGTTTCTGATGAATGAGTGAAAAGATTTTGTCAAACATGGCAAAGCCTCCTGATTCAGTGAAATTCGCCCTCCGATGGCGGCGACTCGACATATTTTCCTGTTACAGACGATAAAGCACGATGTGTGCCATTGTGGTGGCGCAACATTGAAAAACTTTCGATTTGTGATATCCGTTGGAAATATTGGGTCTTCGGGGATTGCACGCGAGTCGCGCAGACGACGATGGCTGCTGGTCTGATTGAAATCGGTTTGTTTTGGACCGGAAGGGTCAAAACCTGACCAAACAGGTCAGCTTGAATCGGGTTGGAATTAACCAACACTTTTATGAATTTGACGGTTTTGAATAATTCAAGCGCACTGTTTTCGTGCAACGCTGTTTGCAATACCGAACGAACATGAATTTTTTACCTGAATCGGGCAATTATGGTAACTACAATCAGGACCATGGACCATTCAATCACGGACATGGAAACGACGGACCAGACTGCACCGATCGGTTTATTCGATTCCGGTGTCGGCGGTTTGTCCGTCGCCCGGCATATTCAAAGGGAGCTGCCGGCCGAACGGCTGCTGTATATTGCGGATTCCGCCTATGCGCCTTACGGGACGAAAACGACTGCCGAAGTCGAGGAACGGGCCGTGAAGTTGTCGCAGTATCTGATTCAACGTCGCGTCAAGGCGCTCGTGGTGGCGTGCAATACGGCGACCGCCGCCGCGATCACGCGTTTGCGATCCTTGCACAGCATCCCGATCATTGGAATGGAACCCGCGGTGAAGCCGGCGGTCTCCCTGACTCGAACCGGAGTAATCGGAGTTCTCGCAACCGCCGCTACCTTGAACAGTGCTAAGTTCACGCGATTGCAGGCTGAGTTTGGCCAGGGAGTAAAGATCATCACGCAGGCCTGTCCCGGCTTGGTCGAACTCGTGGAAAAAGGCGATCTGGACGGAACGGAAACCCGGCAGCTCGCGGCCGAATACCTCGGTAAATTGACTTCCCGCGGCGCCGATACAGTGGTTCTCGGATGCACTCATTACCCCTTTCTGCTGCCGTTGTTTCGACAGCTATCGGGACCGCATATCCGGATTCTGGATACCGGTCTTCCGGTTGCCAGGGAGGTCCAGCGACAATTGGAGGCGAGAAAACTCGCCGCGTCCCTGGACAACGTCGGAAATTTGGAAATCCTGTCCAGCGGCGACCTCGACGTGGTTCGGACGATCACGTCCAGATTGTGGGGAAGTCCATTGAATGTACATCCGCTCGAGCTTGTTGATGGAATGCACTAACCGGGAGTAAGACATGGGTTTAACCTACGCGACACTCAAATTAACCAATTTGTTCAGCCGGAAGCAGGTCGAGGTCAATGCGCTGGTGGATAGCGGTGCAACGTTCATGTGTGTGACCGAGGAGGTCGCGTTGCAATTGGGTTTCGATATTACCGAGATCAGTCAACAAGTGGTTACGCTGGCCGACGGTCACCAGCGCAAGGTACCGAAAATTGCTCCGATTGAAATCACTTTTGAGAATCGTAGCTATGTGACCGAGGCGGTAGTACTGGGCAACGAACCGTTGATGGGGGTAATTCCGCTCGAAGCGATGGATCTGGTCGTTGATCCGCGCCGGCAAATATTGATCGTCAATCCCGAACATCCGAATTATCCGGTGGCTTTGGCAAAATAACACCTGGCCTTGAGGGCGTACTCAGGAAAATTGATCTATCCCCTCCAGATCACTATGCCTTGTGTTTGTCCGCACGCGGATGGGACGCCGTGAATCAACGCAGACTATTCCCTATTTTTTTGTGAAGTATCGTGTGTTTCCAGCCAGTTCTTCGGTTGATCGATCAGGATGTAGAGGAACGGCTTATCGGCATTCGCCATTCCAGCTTTGGCGATGAAAGCGGCAATCGGTTTCAAAAAAACCTGTTTGTAACCTAACCTTAATATCGCTAAGCTGGAACCTTGGGCCGGCTAGAGATTAAAATCTTGATCGCGTCGACATTAGTCGGACAACGTCGGCAATTTTGTTTGAGTGGAACCATGAGTTGTTTGGATCAATTTACTACGCTGATTTTCGATATGGACGGCGTCCTGTTCTTTTCGTCCGAAGCGCATGGCGCGGCATACGATCGAACCTTCAAGGCCTACGGATATGCCGGTCTGCCTTACGCGGAGATCGCCGGTGTGCGAACCGATGATGCCTTCCGGAAGGTGCTGTTCAACGAAGATGTGGTCGAGTCGGACGCCTTGATCGAGGAACTCACGGTGACCAAACGGAAATGGGCGGGCCTGTTGCTGCGGGAAGCCCCCCCGGTCGTTCCGAATTGCCGTTTCATACTCGAGCAGCTTCAGGAACGCTTCACCCTGGGGCTCGCGAGTTCTGCGAGCAAGGATACGGTGGACCTTTTTCTGGATGCCAGCGAAACCCGGGATCTTTTTCGATCCGTGCTGAGCGGGCAGGATGTTGAAAATTCGAAACCCTCTCCTGAAATTTTCGTGAAGGCGATGCAAAAGCTGAATATCGAGCCGGAATCGGTCGCGATCATCGAAGATTCCGTTGCCGGGGTGATCGCCGGGAGGCGGGCCGGCGCGACTGTTATCGGGGTGCGCGGTACGGTCGATGACAGCGTTCTTCGGGCCAACGGCGCGAAATACATCGTATCGGGAATCCGGGATCTGCTGGACCTGTGAAAGCGATCTGGACCCTGGATGAAGTTTTTGACGAGGTTGCAGAATCCGGAATGCATCGGAACTGGACCGCGGTGATTCCCGCGGCCGGCAAAGGATCGAGACTCGGCCATCCCTTACCAAAAATCTTGTTTCCGGTCCTCGAACGGCCGATCGCGGCGTAGATTATTGAAGGACTCGGCAGGCGGATGGGTCGTTACATATTGGTACTTTCTCCCGAGGGAGTGGAATCGGTCAGGCCCTGTGTGGAGCAGGAGGTCGGTGAAAATTTCGACATCGCCATACAGCCTGAACCCAAAGGTATGGCCGACGCGATCTTCAGGGCGAGAGGACTGGTCGAAACCCCCTTCGTCCTGGTGGTCTGGGGAGATCAGGTATCCTTGTCGTCCCGCACCGTAGAGGCTTGCATCCGATTGCATGAAT
>JAKEEL010000003.1 GCA_022616595.1 Methylococcaceae bacterium | reverse complement strand
GGCGCCTGCGGACTCGATCACGTCGGGATAAATCGTGCCTTGGGCCAACCATTGCGCATCGGGGAATCTGGCCGCTTCCCGATCGAATATTTCGATGAAAAGATTGCCGATGATTTTGCGCTTGTGTTCAGGGTCCGAAATATTTTTCAGCCGTTCCAGATAAAGCGTTTCGGCATTGATGCGAATCACACGGATGCCCATGTGCTGCGCAAAGGTGGCCATGACCTGGTCACCTTCACCGAGACGCAGCAGGCCGGTATCGACAAAAACGCAGATCAGTTGATCCCCGATCGCCCGATGCAGCAAGGCCGCGACAACCGAGGAATCCACGCCTCCCGAGAGGCCCAGAATGACGCGGCCCGATCCGACCCTTTCGCGGATCGAACGCAGGCTGTCTTCGATGATCTGTTCCGGAGTCCAGAGCCGCTCGCAGCCGCAGATGTCATGGACGAAACGGTCCAGTATGCGCCTGCCTTGAAGGGTATGGGTCACCTCGGGATGGAACTGCAATCCATAGATCCGCCGTTCTTCGTCGGCGATCCCGGCGATCGGAGCGCTTGCGGTGCTCGCGATGAGTTTGAAACCAGCCGGCAGTTCGACCACGTGGTCCCCGTGACTCATCCAGACATCCAGCATTCCATAGCCTTCCGGGGTCGCATGATCTTCGATGTTGCGCAATAACTCGGAATGGCCGCGGGCCCTGACCCGGGCGAATCCGAATTCGCGGCGCGAGGCCGATTCCACGCGCCCGCCGAGTTGAGCCGCAGTGGTCTGCATGCCGTAGCAAATACCCAGTACCGGTACTCCGAGCGTGAATACTACGGGCGGGGCTTTCGGCGCATCGTCGGCAACGACCGTTTCCGGTCCCCCGGAAAGGATGATCCCTTGCGGATTGTAAGCGACGATCCATTCCTCGCGGCAATCATGGGAATGAATTTCACAATACACCCCGGATTCCCGGACCCGGCGGGCAATCAATTGGGTAGTTTGCGAACCGAAATCCAGAATCAGGATCTTCCGTGAATGGATGTCCGCGTCGGGATTGCTCTGACGGCTTGGAGGATTCATTCAATCCGGTAGTTCGGAGGCTCCTTGGTAATCGCCACGTCATGCACATGGCTTTCGCGTATGCCGGCCGCGGTGATTCGAACGAAGCGCGCCCGGGTGCGCAGCGCCTCGATGGATGCGCAACCCGTATAACCCATGCTGGCCCGAAGTCCGCCCAGGAGTTGATGGACCACCGCGAGCAAGGGCCCTTTATAAGGTACCCGGCCCTCGATCCCTTCGGGGACCAGTTTTTCTACGGATTCGGTGTATTCCTGAAAATACCGGTCGCTGGAACCCTGCTGTTGCCCCATCGCCCCGAGGGAGCCCATCCCGCGATAGGATTTGTAGGAGCGTCCCTGAAACAATTCGACTTCGCCGGGCGCTTCCTCGGTCCCCGCGAACAGGCTGCCCAGCATGACCGAGTGGGCGCCCGCGGCGACGGCTTTGGCGATATCTCCGGAAAACCGGATGCCGCCGTCCGCGATGATCGGAACGCCGCGGTCCTTCAACGCGGCGGACACATTTCCGATCGCGGTGACCTGAGGCACCCCGACCCCGGTGATGATTCGCGTCGTGCAGATCGATCCGGGACCGATACCGACTTTGACCGCGTCCGCGCCATATTCGACCAGCGCGGCGGCCGCCTCCGCGGTGGCGATATTGCCGCCGATCACCTGGACCTCCGGATAATGCCGTTTAATCCACCGAACCCGATCCAGCACACCCTGTGAATGGCCGTGCGCGGTGTCGACCACGACCACATCGACGCCCGCACTGACCAAGGCCTCGACCCTCTCTTCGGTACCCGCTCCGGTACCGACCGCGGCGCCAACCCGCAGGCGTTCCTGGCCATCCTTGCTGGCTTGCGGATAATCGGTGGCCTTCTGAATGTCCTTGACAGTGATCAGTCCGCGCAACTGGAAGCGATCGTTCACAACCAGGACTTTTTCGATCCGATGTTTGTGCAAAAGGTGAATCGCTTCCTCGCGTGTCGCATTTTCGTGCACGGTCACGAGTTTTTCCTTGGGCGTCATGACCTGGGTAACCGCGTCGTCGAGCCGGGTTTCGAAACGAAGATCCCGGCTGGTTACAATTCCGAGCAGTTCATCGCCGTCGACAACAGGAACCCCGGAGATATTTTTCGAATGCGTGAGTTCCAGAACTTCGCGGATCGTGGTGCGCGGTCCGACCGTGATCGGCTCCTTGATCACACCGCTTTCGAATTTTTTGACCTTGCCGACTTCCAAGGCTTGCTGTTCGGCCGCCATGTTCTTATGGATGATGCCGATACCCCCCTCCTGCGCGATCGCGATCGCCAGGCGGGCATTGGTCACAGTGTCCATCGCCGCGGACAACAATGGAATATTCAGACGGATTTCGCGGGTCAGCAGGGTCGAGAGGTCCGCATCGCGAGGCAGGATATTGGAGTGGGCGGGACTCAGCAAAACGTCGTCAAAAGTAAGCGCCTCGTGTTCGATTCGCATATCCGCCTCTCATACCATAAATTAACCATGTATTATACGATCTCCACTGATTCAGGAACAGGCTGCGACGCGAATCCGGTTTCAGTTCCGGGCCTCACCGGACGTGTTTGTGTTGTCCGAAGTCGCCTCGAGAAATTCGGCCTGCTTTTTGATACTCGCGAATTCCGGGGACTCGCTGGCGAGTCTGACTTCCCAGTCGGAGTCCGGGCTTTGTCCCCGGGTCAAATCCTGGAATACACCGAGCATGGCGGCAAGTGCAATCGGATCGAACAGCGCCGACTTGATCGGCCAGGTGAGCAGCAGC
>JAKEEL010000093.1 GCA_022616595.1 Methylococcaceae bacterium | reverse complement strand
CGCAGAACATTTGCCCGCACGCAAACATGGAAACAGCGTGTATCCGCGCTTACCGACTTGTCCGAATCGTCTGCGGATGATCCAAGGGTCAGCGTCGTGGTGGTTACCTACAACAACCTTGACCTGACTCGTGCCTGTCTCGCGAGTCTGGATCAATACAGCCATTATGAAAACCTCGAAGTACTCGTGGTGGATAACGCGTCAAGCGATCACTCTCGAGAATTTCTGATCAACTGGGCGGAAAACGGCAACCGTCGCAGGCTGATTCTCAACGACGACAACAAGGGATTCGCCGCGGCGAACAACCAAGGGTTGGCGATTGCTTCCGGCGATTACCTCGTACTGCTCAACAACGATACCCATGTGACGCCGGGCTGGATACGAACATTGGTTAAACACCTCGAGCGCGACAAATCGATCGGGCTCATCGGGCCGGTCACCAACAACATCGGCAACGAAGCCATGATCGATATCCAGTACGCCGATATGGCGGAGATGCTGGTCAAGTCCGCCGCCTACTCTCGCAGGCACATCGGGCAACTCTACCCGTTAAGTACCGCGGCATTTTTCTGCGTCATGATGGCAAGGGAAACCTACGAGCGTGTCGGACCGCTTGACGAGGCCTTCGGGATAGGCTTCTTCGAAGACGATGACTATTGCCGCAGGATCGAACAAGCCGGTCTACGGGTTGTGTGTGCCGAAGATGTGTTCGTACATCATCATCTCTCCGCGTCTTTCGATAAGCTGAAACACCAGGAGCGACAAAAGCTGTTTGAAAAAAACCGGCGAATATACGAAGCTAAGTGGGGAGAATGGGTCCCCCATGGATATCGGCACAAACCGAAGACTGACCCGTCCGTTCCCCCGCTGCCGAGCGCGATCTTCGGTCGAGAGAATCTCCCCGGCCAATGCAACGTCTGCGGGAGACGGACGCGCTTTTTTTATGAGAAAGAATCCCTGTGGCGTGAATCGCTCAACTGCCAATATTGCCGGACTACCAGCCGATATCGTTCAATAACACGCGGCATTCTACGCGCGATTTACGAATTAACCGGCATTTGCGCAAACTCCTTGACCGAGCTCCCGCGAATCAGCGGCAGAAGGCTCTACGTCTATGATACTCAGCCGCCTTTCTATTACGAACCCTGCGCATATCCGTTACCGGATCTGTTGAAGGCGACGGGTTGGATTGATTTGGAGTTGTCCCAGTACAAACCCAATAAACCACTGGGTGAAGTACTTGCCCCGGGAGTCACAAACCAAAACCTGGAATGTCTTACTTTTCCCGATGAGTCGCTCGACATCGTGATCACCAGTGACGTGATAGAACACGTGCGCCTGGATAATCTTGCGCACAAGGAGATCCATCGGGTCCTCAAGCCGCATGGCATCTATATCTTCACCGTTCCTCACAATCGTGCGTGGAACGAGACCTTGACCAGAGTTCAAATAGTCGACCCGGAAGATCCGTCCAAAGATTTGCACCTGCTTGAACCCGAATATCACGGTGATACCAATTGCGACGAGGCTCTCGGCATTTTAGCGTACCGCACATACGGCAAAGACCTTGAAACCGAATTAAATCGCACCGGATTTACGGTTGAGTATATCCGCGAAGATATCGAGCATTTGGGTATTTTGAATACGGAGCTCTACTATTGCAGGAAGATCGGTTCTTTCGGTGACTCCGAGCGAAGATTGTAAACTTCAATAACCCGGTTTTAAGGAAAGCGGTCTCTACCGCCAATGCACAGAAAGGTCAAAATAATTGCCGTAATCGGGACTCGGCCCGAAGCGATCAAAATGGCCCCGGTCATTCTTGCATTAAAGAATGAATCCTGGCCAGAGATCCGTGTGCTGGCTACGGCACAACACCGAGATATGCTGGATCAAGTCTTGAATTTCTTTGGAATTGTGCCGGATATCGATCTGAACATTATGCATCACAATCAGGCGCTCACGACTCTCACGGCCAGGTTGTTGCCAGAGCTGGACGAAGTTTTGAAGGTAGAGAAGCCTGATGCGGTGCTTGCCCAAGGCGACACGACGACGGTGATGACCGTAGCGCTGACCTGCTTTTATCACCAGATTCCCTTCGGACATGTGGAGGCGGGTCTTCGCACCCGGGACCTACAGAACCCTTTCCCGGAAGAAGCGAACCGGGTGATTGCGGGGCGCTTGGCACGCTGGCATTTTGCGCCAACCGAGACTTCCCGTCAAAACCTGCTGCGCGAAGGTGTGGCGGAGAGTGCGATTAACGTCACCGGTAACACCGTGATCGATGCGCTGCTGATGACGGCATCGAAGCCGGTTGAAATCGGCATTGCATTGGATAGGACAAAACGGTTGCTGTTGGTGACATCGCACCGGCGGGAAAACTTTGGCGAACCTTTGCGCAATATCTGCCGGGCCCTGAGAACTTTGGCCGAGCGAAATTCCGATATCCAGATCCTATACCCCGTACATCCCAATCCGAATGTGAAGAACGTGGCGCATCGGATGCTGGGGGACTGCGCCGATATCCTCTTGACGGAGCCCTTGGACTATGCGCCATTCGTAGCGGCCATGAAGCATGCTTATCTGATTATCAGTGATTCCGGGGGAGTGCAGGAGGAAGCCCCTGCGCTGGGTAAACCGGTTCTGGTTCTACGGGACGAAACGGAACGCCCGGAAGCCGTCGAGATGGGCGTAGTGGAACTGGTCGGGCCTCACTATGAACGCATTGTCACGGCGGCCCAGCGCTTATTGGATGACGTGAATGCTTACGGAGCAATGGCGCGCGGCGTTTCTCCGTATGGCGATGGCAAAAGCGCGCAGCGGATCGTGTCGGTGCTGCGGGAGCATTTTGCGAGATGCAGTTAATCTATTTGTCGCCGGTAACATGGTGCAGTTACGCGCAAAGGCCGCATAAGTTTGTCGAGTGGTTTCACGCGTCTACCGGCGGCGATGTTTTGTGGATCGATCCTTATCCAACTCGTTTCCCTCTGTTTTCTGACTTTTCGAAGATTGGTTCTCATGACAATCGGGCCAATCAAACCATCCCTTGCTGGCTCTGTGTTATTCGGCCGTCCGCCTTACCCATAGAACCGCTGCCGGCCTCAGGTTGGTTGAACTCGATCATGTGGAATTCGGTGCTCACGCGAATTGACTTGGTTCATCGCAGAGGGCCGGCTTTGTTGGCAATCGGGAAACCATCCGTATTGGCTTTATTGGTTCTGAACCGATTGAAGGGAATCAAATCGGTCTACGATGCAATGGATGATTTCCCGGCTTTTTACAAAGGCCTCTCCCGGGCTGCGCTGAGGTCGCGAGAGAATCAATTGGTACGCAAAGTAACTCATTTGCTGGTTTCTTCCACTTCGTTGAAGGACCGTTGGAGCAAAATCAGGGCCGATGTCCGGTTGGTGCATAACGGATTGGACGCAAAAATAACTCCAAAAAAAAGAAGCGCGATTGCCGGGAAAGAGAACATAGTGCTCGGATATGTGGGTACAATCGGAACCTGGTTTGATTGGAACTGGGTGGCGTCGCTTGCCGAGGCGCGGCCGCTGGATGTAGTACGATTGGTCGGGCCAGTGTCTGAACCTTGTTTATCGGGCTTGCCCGGAAACATTGAGATGCTGCCGCCTTGCGATCATCAGCGGGCTTTGCGTTATATGCAGGAATTTGATGTCGGATTGATTCCGTTCAAGAGGAATCCCCTTACGGATTCGGTTGACCCAATCAAGTATTACGAATACCGCGCCCTGGGATTACCCGTGGTTTCGACGAATTTTGGCGAGATGGCATTTCGGGATGGTCAGGAAGGAATATTTTTAAGCCATGGCGTGGGCGACATCAAAGTCCTGGTCGGAAAAGCGCTTGACTACAACCCGGATGGCGAAGCAATACGGCAATTTGCGGCAAGTAATTCCTGGGAGGTACGGTTTACAGGTACCAAAATTATCTAAGCTGGCTCGAAACCAGCGCGCTGTAATAGGAATCGAAGGGTTGGTCGGATTCATGGACGGCAAGATCGGGGTATACGGGAACAAATTTTTTTAATTACGGATGGCCAGATGCCAAAATCAGTGTCTCTGATCGTTGTCAATTACAATAGCGCGGGGTTTCTTACCGGATGCATCACATCCGCCATCGATCAGGTGGAGGAATTGATTGTAGTCGACAATGCTTCATCCGATGTCAGTTTGACGCAACTTGAAGCCCGATTCCCGGGCGAGAAAAAGCTCAAGATCATTCGAAATAGCCGGAACCTGGGGTTTTCGGCGGCCTGCAATATCGGACTTGGCCAATCGACAGGCAATCATGTGATGTTCCTGAATCCGGATTGTGTGATCGAGCCGGATTCAGTCTGGCGCCTGCTCCAGACGCTCGAGAATTTTCCGGATGCCGGGATGGTTGGCGGTTTGCTGCTTGGTCCAGATGGCAAGGAACAAGGAGGTGACCGTCGGGCGGTTCCGACCCCGTGGCGCTCATTTCTTCGCGCGTTCGGATTGTCGAGGTCCTCCAATCGATGGCCGCGCTTGTTTTTCGATTTTCATTTGCACATGCAACCGATACCCAAGCACCCGATCGTACGCATCCGCAAACCGCACGGAATCGTCTTCACCCGGATAGCTGACTACACTTCGAAGATCCTCAGCGGGATCGCGGACGGGATTCTCCAGGCAGGTCATGTCCAGCCTCGACGTTGAATCTCGGCAATCATCTTGTCAGCCGCGCCAATGAGTAGCTGCACGAAGGCATGGCCGGACTGCAAGGCATTGCTGAGTATGACTGGATCTTCCACATATTCGTGCACCATCTGATTCCTGAGATTGCGCATGGCCATCCACTCATCCGCCGAGGCGATCAGTCCCAGCCGTTCGGCACGGTCGAGGTTATCAATGAGTGCAGATGCGCTCTCACCCAAAGCGGTCATGAGCAAGGGCAGCAATTTACCTCCTACGGTGTCCTGGAGGCGGCCGAACCTGCCAACGAAGGCTTCCACCCGCTCCGCCAAGTCGGGATCTGTCTCGAGCAGCTGGGCCCGCTCTGCTGTGAACGCCTGAAGGAACAAACGTTGATCCGTTGTTGCAAGATGCTTGCATTCCTTGCGCACCACCCCTACCAGAAATTGGATACGCTGGATGATCTTTCTATCCTGGATCACAGCAAGCGCCCTTCTTTTAAGGCAATGTCATGTATCGGTAAGTGCATGAGGTTGGGCGCGCTCAGAAGCACATCGACTTTCCTTCCATACAGGAGGCGCGACAGTTTGGCACTCAGCTGCGCCGCCATCAGCGCCGGGTTCTCGACCGGTTCGGCAAGCTCGACCATCAAATCCAAGTCACCGCCCTGCATTGCATCGTCGAGCCTTGAACCGAAAACGCATATGCGCGCCTCATTGCCCGCCAGGCGATGGACGAGCCGGCGAATGGCTTGAATTTGTGGCTGGGTCAGGCGCATGTTATCGTGTTCGCACATCGAAATTCGGTTTTTTACATCCTCTCAACTGACCTGCTCCCGGCCGAGGGTGCCGCAAAATTCTTCCCCAGTGGGAGAGGTTGGGTGAGGCGAATCAGAGCAGTCGATGGAGCCGCTCGGCGAGTTCGGGAAGGCATCCATAGCCTACGCGGCAGAAGTCCTGGTCGGGCCTGACGATGGCAACAGCGGCTTGGGATCATGCTCGCAGGACAGCAACCCCGCCCGCCGGCCCGGACAGGCTCACAAGATAAAACGTCATGTCTCGGAATCCCCCCACCCCTTAAACATTGCTCGATCAGATCTGTCTTCACTGCCTTCCGGCAGATGGCGCAATTATACGGTAACGCCGGGCATTTTAAACCTTTTACGGTCCGGGTCAGCGTGGATGCGATCGATATAATTCTGCCCGCGACCCGTGGCGGCCATCATACAGAAATTCAGACGATTGGTCACGGCAATCTGCCGTGAACGCCTCCTGATCTAGCGGACCCACGTCGCGACCGCGTGCGATCTGGCGGTTGATGGATAATCGGATTATACTGGTCCGGTCAAGCCGTGTCGGGAGGAATTTGATCAATATGGACGGCCAAAAACCGAAATTAGCGTCGCTAATCGTGGTTAATTACAATGGCGGCGCGTTCCTTCATTCGTGCATAGCTTCGGCGATCCATCAGGTAGATAAATTGATTGTGGTCGACAATGCTTCATCCGATACCAGTTTGAATCAGCTCGAATCTGCGTTCCCGGGCGAAAAAAAGCTTCGGATCATTCGAAATAGCCGGAACCTGGGGTTTTCGGCGGCCTGCAATATCGGACTTGGCCAATCGACAGGCAATCATGTGATGTTTCTGAATCCGGATTGTGTGATCGAGCCGGATTCTGTCGCGCGCTTGCTGCAGGTCCTCGAAAAATTCCCGGATGCCGGCATGGTGGGCGGATTGCTGCTTGGTCCTGACGGCAAGGAACAAGGCGGAGGCCGGAGGGCGGTTCCGACGCCTTGGCGCTCGTTTGTGCGTGCGTTCGGACTGTCGAGGTTCGCCAAGCGCTGGCCGCACTTGTTTTTCGATTTTCATTTGCACAATGAGCCTCTGCCCGCGAACCCGGTCGAGGTCGAGGCGATTTCCGGCGCGTGTATGCTGGTCCGCCGTTCCGCGATGAATGATGTCGAAAAATGGGATGAGGGGTATTTTTTGCATTGCGAGGATCTCGATTTTTCGATGAGCCTGCGCCGCAAGGGCTGGAAAATCATGTTCGTGCCGGATGTCCGGATCCTACATCACAAGGGTGGAAGCAGTCATTACCGCCCGATCTTTGTCGAGTGGCACAAGCACAAGGGAATGATCCGGTTTTATCGCAAGTTTTTCAGGGATCAGTATCCCGGGGTGTTGATGTGGCTGGTCGTGCTCGGGGTCTGGCTGCGCTTTCTGGGGATAGCGGCCTATCACGCGGGACATCTGCTGGAACTCAAGATGGGGCTGGTTCGTGAGTGAGCGGTGGCTGGGAGTGCTGGGCGCGACCAGTTTCGTCGGCGAATGTCTGTTTCCGTTGATACTGGAAAATCGCTGGAATGTGCTCGCTTCTTCAAGACGCCGGGTGCATCAGACAGATCCCCGCGTACTATGGTTCGATTCGAGCAACCCGTCATGGGCGACCGCGCACGCAGGCAACGCAGTCGAACAATGGGTCTGTGTCGCGCCGATCTGGGTGTTGCCGGAATATTTTGATTCGCTGGTTTCGCTCGGAGCCAGGCGGATCGTGGCCTTGTCTTCGACCAGCCGATTCACCAAAGGAGACTCCTCGGATCGTTCGGAACAGGCGGCGGCCAGACGGCTGGTTGACGGGGAGTCGCAATTGCAACAGTGGGCCGAAGCCAATGGGATCGAATGGATTATCCTGCGCCCCACCATGATTTATGGCCTGGGACGGGATCAGAATCTCGCCGAGGTCGCTCGATTCATCCGGCGTTTCGGATTATTTCCCCTGTTTGGCAAGGCGAACGGCTTGCGTCAGCCCATCCATGTGCAGGATTTGGCGAAAGCGTGTATGGCGGCCTTACAGACACCCGCAATCGCAAACCGCGCATACAACCTTTCCGGGGCCGAGATTCTGCCGTATCGTGACATGATCAGCCGTGTGTTCGCCGCGCTGGGCCGCCCTCCGAGGATGTTATCCGTACCCTTGTCGGTTTTTCGGATGGCTGTCGCGATGCTTCGCTTTCTGCCCCGTTATCGAAACTGGACGGCGGCGATGGCGGAACGCATGAATCGCGATTTGGTATTCGACCACAGTGAAGCGGCCAGGGATCTGGCATTCAATCCGAG
The DNA here is from genome assembly GCA_022616595.1 of Methylococcaceae bacterium. GTDB lineage: Bacteria > Pseudomonadota > Gammaproteobacteria > Methylococcales > UBA1147 > UBA1147. Next base: position 4,978 of record JAKEEL010000093.1, on the reverse strand, counting down.
AGCATTCCTCCTTTCGCGCGAAGACGTGTCGATTTGAGAGGTTTTTCCGGCTGGCAGCGGTTCAAGTGTCTGTGCGCCTCGCTGGGCTATTCCACTTTAGGATGAAGCCCTCGCAGCGTCCCGCTTGCAGGCAGATGATGAATCGAGGCCGATAGCGCTCGATTGTGAAAACATGGAATGGACAGGCTTTTCCTTCAGGAATAGTTCAGATGCACACGGCCGCGCCCGAGCTGATGTTCCAGCCGTTTCAACAATTCGTCGCTGGGATGGACCTTCCAGGTGTCGCCGAGCAGGACCCGGGTTTTTGCGTGATCCGAAAAGTACTCGATGCAGATCGGGCAGTTTCCTCCGCGAAAAGGACTGATGGTCTGTTCAAGGCGATCTAAAAACTGCGCATCCTGGATTTCGTGCGCGGCGATTCCATCCCGGCGCCATTGGATCAGCAGATTCCTCGCGAAGGCTTCGCGCGCCTGTTCCAAGCCGTACAGGTCCTCGACGGTGAGTCGTGCTGCACCGGAGTAATCGTCGGTACTTAAAGAACCCTCGGCCACCAGAATCGCATCCTTGGAAAGAAACTCCCGGACTCGTTCATAGGTGTCGCCGAAAACGGCGATTTCCATCCTTCCGGTCCGGTCGTCCAATGTCGCGAAGGCCATTCGCTTGCCATTTCTGGAATCCTGGGTGCGTAGACCCGCGACCAGCCCGGCGATTCGCACCGGAGAGCGATACGTGTATTTTTCCGTCTCCGAAAGTATGGTCCCGATCCGGCCGCTGCTAAAAGCCGACAACTCGCTTTCGTAGCGGGTGATCGGATGCCCGCTCAGATAGAGTCCCAGGGTGGCTTTCTCTTCACTCAACATGCGGCTTTCCGGCCATTGGTCGGTCTCATCGTCCTGGCCTTGATCCGGCGGATCGCATTCACGGATCGAAGCCAGTCCGAACAAGTCCACCTGTCCGGATAAGGCCATGCACTCTTGTTGTTCGGCCATTTTCATGGCTATCGGGAGGCGCCTCAGATTATCCGCGCGGTTTTTACACAGCGAATCCATGGCACCCGAGCGAATCAAGGCTTCCAACACCCTTCTGTTGGTCTTGTTCAGATCCAGGCGTTGGCAAAATTCAAACAGGTCGCGGTATTGGCCTCCGGATCTTCTTTCGCGAACGATGGCTTCGATCGCGGCTTCGCCAACGCCCTTGATTGCGCCCAATCCATAAAGAATCGTCCTGTCGTCAGGCGCCGAAAACCGGTATTCGGAGCGGTTGGCATCGGGAGGGACGATATTCAGCTTCATGGAACGGCATTCTTCGATCAGAACCACGACCTTATCGGTATTATCCATATCGGATGACAGCACGGCGGCCATGAACCCCGCGCGATAATGAGCCTTGAGCCAGGCGGTTTGATAGGCCACCAAGGCGTAAGCGGCCGAGTGGGACTTATTGAAGCCGTAGCCCGCAAATTTTTCCATGAGGTCGAAAATGTAGGTCGCCGTGGCTTCACGAACGCCATTCCGGACCGCTCCTTCGGTAAAATTTTTGCGCTGTTTCGCCATTTCCTCGGGCTTCTTTTTGCCCATCGCACGGCGCAAAAGATCGGCGCCGCCGAGTGTATAACCGGCCAGGACCCGGGCGATCTCCATGACCTGTTCCTGGTACAGAATCACGCCGTTGGTCGGCCTCAAGATCGGTTCGAGCAAGGGATGTGGATATTCCGCGGCTTTCCGGCCATGCTTGACATTGATGTAGTCGTCCACCATTCCGGACTGCAGCGGACCCGGCCTGAACAGAGCGACCAGCGCGATGATGTCTTCGAAACAATCGGGTTGAAGGCGCCGAATCAGGTCTTTCATGCCGCGCGATTCGAGTTGAAACACCGCGGTGGTCGCACAGCCCTTCAACAGCTCGTAACTGGCCGGATCGTCGCGCGGAATCCGGGTGATGTCGATCGGCTCATGTCCCTCGGAAACCAGCCTGGAATTGATTGCATTGACCGCCCAATCGATGATCGTCAGAGTCCTGAGCCCGAGAAAATCGAATTTCACGAGTCCGACCGATTCGACATCATCCTTATCGAACTGGGTCACCAGGTTGTTGCCGCCCGGCTCACAGTACAAGGGGGTGAATTCGGTCAGGCGGGACGGCGCGATCACGACTCCGCCCGCATGTTTTCCGGCATTCCTTGCGATTCCCTCGAGCGATCTGGCAAGGTCGATCAACTCCCGGGTTTCGTCGTCGTTCTTGTATTTCTGACCGAGTTCCTCATTGTCCGACAAGGCCTTGTCCAGAGTCATTCCGATTTCAAACGGAATCAGCTTCGCGAGGCCGTCGACGAAACCATAGGAATGACCGAGCACCCGGCCGACATCCCGAACCACCGCGCGAGCCGCCATACTTCCATGCGTGATAATCTGCGAAACCCGCTCGCGACCGTACTTTTCCGCCACGTATTCAATCACCCGGTCGCGGCCCTCCATGCAAAAGTCGACGTCGAAGTCGGGCATCGATACGCGTTCCGGGTTCAAGAATCGTTCGAACAGCAGATCGAATTCGATCGGATCCAGGTCGGTGATCCCGAGCGCGTAGGCAACCAGCGAACCGGCTCCGGAGCCCCGTCCCGGACCTACCGGAATGGCATTACTTTTCGCCCAATGAATAAAATCGGAGACGATCAGGAAATATCCCGGGAAGCCCATTTGAAGAATGACCTCCAGTTCGCGCTGCAAGCGCTCCTCATAGACTTTGCGGTTTTCCTGGACGGAAGCCGGACCGAACGGCGCCTGAAACTCCAGGCGCCGGGACAATCCCTGCCTGGATAACGTCATGAAATAATTTTCGACGCTGGTGTCGGCCGGAACCGGAAATTCGGGCAGGTAATTTTTTCCGAGATCCAATCCCAGGTTGCAGCGGCGCGCGATTTCGACCGAATTGCTCAACCCTTCCGGAATATCGGAAAAGAGTTCGAGCATCTCGTCCGGGCTCCTGAAATACTGCGATTCGCTGTAGTCGAGAGGCCTTCTCGGATCATCCAGTACGCGCCCCTGGTGGATGCAGACCCGTGCCTCGTGGGCGCGAAAATCGTCCTGGTTCAGAAATCGGACATCATTGGTGGCCACCACCGGGCTGTCGAACCTCAATGCGAGTTCAACGGCGTTCTCGATATAATGTTCTTCATTCGGCCGATCGGTGCGCTGCAATTCGATATAAAAACGGTTGTCGAATATCTCCAGCCAGTTTTCCAGGCAAGCTGCGGCATCGTCCGGCTTGGAGCCGAGCAGGTACCGGCCGATCGCGCCGGACCGGCCTCCGGAAAGCGCGATCAAGCCGCGGTTTTTGTGCCGGATCCAGTCCGCCGATACGGTTGCCAGGCCCCGCTGCTGCCCTTCCAGATAAGCCTTCGAAATCAATTCGGTCAAAGCCAGATATCCGGCATGATTCTGACACAGCAAGGTCATCATCGAGGGCGCGCCGGGATCCCTCGAATCACAAACCAACACATCGGCTCCGATAATGGGCTTGACGCCGCAGGAAAGCGCGGCTCGATAAAATTTCACCATGCCGAACAGATTCGAGTGATCGGTCATGCCGACCGCCGGCATTCCGAACTCTTTCGCCCGCTTGACCAGCGCTTTGATGCGCACGATCCCGTCGACCAGCGAATATTCGGAGTGAACGCGGAGATGGATGAAACGCGGTTCGATCATGGATCTTTCGTTAGATCAATCACACCTGCCATTCCAGGGGCACTTTTCGAGCCTTCATCGAAACGGGTGGTACCGCGATATATGCTTGACCGGGGCGAAGCTCTGGCGGTGGAAGCGGGTCGTACCGCGGTTTCGAAGACTTTCGAGATGTTCCCGCGTCGGATAACCCTTGTTGTTCCGGAAACCGTAGCCCGGACAGATCCGATCCAGAAGGATCATTTCGTTGTCCCGATAGACCTTGGCCAGTATCGACGCGGCGGAGACTTCGGCGAACAGGCGATCTCCGTCCACCACCGCTTCCCCTGGAAATTCGATACCCGGATAGTGGCTGCCATCCACCCGAATCCATACCGGTGTTAAAGCGGGCAAACCGCCCTGCGCCGCTCTGACCATCGCGAGCAATGAGGCTTGAAGAATATTGAGCCGATCGATCTCGCTGGGCTCGGCCCTGCCCAAAGACCAGACTAACGACTTTTCCCGGATTTCGGCTGCGAGCCGGGTTCGACGGGGCGCGGAGAGCGACTTTGAATCGGCCAAACCGGGTACCGGATTGGCCGGATCCAGGATCACCAGGGCTGCGACGACCGGCCCCGCGAGACAGCCCCGGCCAACTTCGTCGATGCCAGCGATCAGGAGCTCATTCAAGAGAGGGTCGGCAAATTTGTTCCGCGATGAAAAACCGGTCCCACCTCTCTGTTACACAGCCGCTAGACAACGATCGGAGTTCCCGGTCCCGCCGAATCAACGCAGTATTCCTCGCCCGGACTTCTGAACAAACTCGACCATGCAAGCGATTTCCGGTGTGTCGGCGGTCATGGTTTCGAGAACCTGGGTCGCTTCCTCCAAGCGCAGTCCGGCCTTGTAAAGCGTTTTATAGGCCCGTCTGATTTCACGGATCGTTTCGGGACTGAAACCTTTGCGTTCGAGCCCGACCGAATTGATTCCGAAGGGTTTGGTCGGCCTGCCTCCGACCATGACATAGGGCGGAACATCCCTGGATATGGTACTCCCCATCGCGGAAAAGCTGTGTTGTCCGATTCGGCTGAACTGATGCACCAGGGTAAAACCGCCCAAGATGGCAAAATCATCCAAGTAAACATGTCCGGCCAATGATGCGCCGTTCGCCATCACCACGTTGTTCCCGATCACGCAATCATGTGCGACGTGCACATAGGCCATCAAAAGATTATCGTTTCCGACCCGGGTAATCCCTTTGTCCTGTTTCGTACCGCGGTGGATCGTACAATATTCCCGTATGATATTCCCGTCGCCGATTT
>JAKEEL010000092.1 GCA_022616595.1 Methylococcaceae bacterium | reverse complement strand
GCAGGCGGCCGGGCCAGCGACGATGCGATTCGTTCGTTGGTGATTTCTTACAAACTATTGGGTACACGCGAATGGTTCGTGATTCATCACACCGATTGCGGCATGGAGACCTTCAGCGATGAAACCATGCGGGATCTTTTAAGCAGCAGTCTGAAAACGGCGCGCATAGATGCAAGCGGTTGGCATGACTCGGGCGACGGGCCGGGCTCCGCGGAAGCGAAGTACATCGACTGGCTAACCATCAAAGACCAGGCGACCAGCATCCGGGAAGATGTTGAACGGATCAGGTCCCATCCCTTGGTTCCGGTGGATATTCCGGTCTACGGCTATCTTTACGATGTCAAAACGGGCAAGCTGAATCCCGTGCCGAGCTGATCAGAGACGGGACCCGCCGACCGTAACAGCACGGGTCGGGAATTCGATTCGGTATTCGAGGATTTCTGATTCGGGTCCAAATCGGGTATCCTTACCCGACCCCGGTTTTTTGTGTCCGGGTTGATACCGGCCACCGCTACCCAGAATCAGCATTATGTTCATTAGAAAAATCGCTGCAATCGTATTACCCGTATGGGCCATGTGTTGTCCGCAGTGGCTTGTCGCACAAACCGGCTTTAGCGCAACGCCGGTGTTGGCCACATCAAAAACCATCACGGGGCAGGTCCTTCACGACCTGAATGCCAAGTCTCCGGAAGTGACCTCGGTATTGGTCGAAATCCAGCCCGGAGGTGAAAGCGGTCGCCACAAGCACCCGGTTTCCCCTCAGATTTATGTGCTCGAAGGTGAAGTCACGATCGAATTCGACGATGGGAAACAAAAGAAATTTTCCGCCGGCAAAGCCTTCCTGGAGGCGGTCGATACCTGGCACAACGCGAAGAACCGGAGCGATAAACCCATGAAGATGCTGGTCGTGTTCTTTGGAGAAAAAGGGAAGAAGAATCTGATTCGGCCCTGAATCCTTATAGCAGATGATTAATCGAAGCCGTAAAGCAGTTCGGGCAAGCGCCCCACGAGTTTAAGTTCATGTGCTTGGGATTTGCGGTGTTGACCGAAGAGTGAAAGGGTACCGTACTTACTTGTGGGTAAACGGCAGAACTAGCCGCGTTGATTGTCAACAAGATACCGGCATCCGACTCGAATTCACCAGCAACGTTAATGGACGTCCTTCCAATATTCTTTTTTCAAGCGGTAGGCCAAAACCAGGAAGATCAACAGAAACAAGATGACGTACTTGCCGAAGCGCACCCGCTCGGGCTTTGCGGGTTCCCCGACATAAACCAGGAAGTTCACGAGATCGGTGACCGCCCGATCGAATTGTTCCTTGCTCATGCGGCCGTTTTGAACACTCTCGAACGTATCGAATACCGGTTTACCGTCCACATTCTTGAAAACCGCTTTCTGAAGTCCCTGGATTTCCCAAAACACGTTCGGCATCGCTACGTCCTTGTAGACCAGGTTGTTCACACCGAATGGCCGAGCCTCATCTAGATAAAAGCCGCGCAGGTAGGTATATAGCCACTCGCTCCCGCGGGAACGCGCAACCAGGGACAGATCCGGAGGGCCGATTCCCAGAAACCACTCACTGGCTTCGATCACATCCATGGCCGTCGTCATCGAATCGTTGATCGTTTTCGGGCCAATCATCAAGTCGCGGCTGACCTCATCCTCGTTCAGCCCGAGATCGGCCGCGATCCTGGAATAGCGCATGTGCTTCGCGGAATGACAAGATTGACAATAGCTTGCAAACAACTGCCCGCCCCGTTTCAAAGAGGCTTTATCATCGAGGTCGATCTCGACGGAATCCAGTTCGACGCCGGCCCAAGCGACCCCGCAGCAGGAGCCCAATAGCAGGAATATGCCGATAAACTTTTTCATGGCTTAGAACTTCTTGCGAATGTTTGAGACGCGATCCCTGGCCATGGCGAGCAGTGCTTCGACGTCGAGAACCGGGATTCTGTATACCGATCCGGAACTGGTCTTGATTTCGCGGATTGCGCTAATCTGAAGAAAAAATTCTTTGACTCGCGGCCAACGCTCGCGCAGTGTTTCCGTCAGCGGCGTTTCCCGGGTCACCCGTGCGGGCACCGCCGCCGCGGGCTTTTCGTTCCGCGTATAGAAAGGCATCAACACGAAAAACCCGAAGTAGAGCACGGTGAAAATTCGCGCGAATATCATGGCCCCCGGTGTCGCGGGCTGGGTTCCTAAATAACCCAGGGAAACGAAGCTGATCGCGAAGGTCGCTAGCGCGAACTTAAAGATTTTGCCGCGATATCGAATCGACTTGATACTGCTTTTATCGAGCCAGGGTAAGACAAACAGAATCAGGATCGCGGCCCCCATCGTCAACACCCCGCCGAATTTATCCGGAATGGCCCGCAATATCGCGTAGAATGGCGTGAAATACCATAGGGGCACGATATGCTCCGGGGTTGTCAAATTATTCGCGGGTATGAAGTTCTCCGATTCCAGGAAAAAACCACCCATCTCCGGGCCATAGAAAACAATGGCCGCGAACACGATCAAAAACACCGCAGCACCGACGATATCCTTGACGGTGTAATAGGGATGGAATGGAATTCCGTCCAGCGGGATTCCCTGTGTGTCCTTGTTCTCTTTAATTTCCAGGCCATCCGGATTATTCGAGCCGACCTGGTGCAAAGCGATGATATGCAGGTAGACCAATATCACTAACGCGAGTGGAACCGCGATCACGTGGAACGCGAAGAAACGGTTCAACGTAGCGTCCGATACGACATAGTCTCCACGGATCCAGAGGGCCAGGTCTTCGCCGAAATACGGGATCGCGCCGAACAGCGAGATGATCACCTGAGCCCCCCAGTATGACATCTGTCCCCAAGGCAAAAGGTAACCCATGAAGGATTCTGCCATCAGGCAGAAATAAATCAGCATCCCCAGGATCCAGACCAGTTCCCTGGGCTTCTTGAACGAACCGTACAACAAACCGCGGAACATATGCAGGTAGACCACGATGAAAAAAGCCGAGGCCCCGGTCGAGTGCATATAGCGGATCAGCCATCCCCACTCGACATCGCGCATGATGTATTCGATCGAGTCGAATGCGAGTTTCGCGTCCGGCTTATACGACATCGTGAGCACGATCCCGGTCAGGATCTGGTTTACGAAAACCAGCAAGGCGAGCGAGCCGAAGTAGTACCAGAAATTGAAGTTCTTCGGCGCAAAGTATTCGGACAGATGTTCTTTCCAGAATTTGTCAACCGGCAAACGGACGCAAATCCAATCGGAAATCCGAGCAAGCCACTTGGACATCAGACGGCCTCCTCGCTCGATTCTTCTCCGACAATGATCCGCGTATCGCTCAGATACCGGTATGGCGGGATTTCAAGATTGGTCGGCGCGGGAACACTTTTGTAAACACGGCCGGCCAGGTCGAATCGAGATCCGTGACACGGGCAGAAGAAACCGCCTTTCCAATCCGATCCGAGGTCGGAAGGGGCGATATCCGGGCGGAAGGTCGGGGAACAACCGAGATGGGTACAGATGCCGATGGCCAGGAAAATCTCCGGTTTGATCGACCTCATCGAGTTGCTCGCATCTTTCGGCTGAATGGATTCCTCGGAATCCGGATCCCTCAGGAAGTCCTTCAGAGTACCGAGGTCATCCAAACTCTCCTGACTTCTGCGAACCACCCAGACCGGCCTACCGCGCCATCCGACCCGGATCAGTTGTCCGACTTCCAACTTTGAAATATCGATTTCGACCGGCGCGCCCGCCGCCCGGGTTCTCGCGCTGGGTTCCATCGCGGACAAAAACGGGACGGCAACAAAACCCGCCCCGATTGCACCGACGACGCTCGTGGCGACCGTCAGTACACGCCTTCGCCCCTCGTCCACGGCATCATCATTCATTGTTGAGGCCCTCCCCGGAAACTGAAAAAATTTTTATGGTGGCTCAGATTCTGTGGGAAAAGGAATCTCAGGTCAAGGACAGAGTCGCCGAAAAACCGAGAACTCCGGAACTTTTTCCACCTCCTTCCCGCCGAAAATTCAGGGTGCTATCAGGAAATGATCCGCTTCAGCTCGCGAATAAAACTTTTGTTTTCGGCCGCATTTACCCGCGAATCCGAAATTCGGCCGAACGCGCGTGGGCGGTCAGGCTCTCGCCGCGAGCCAAGACCGATGCGACCTTCCCTAGTTCGCTCGCTCCCGCGCTGGAACAATGGATGATGCTGGTGCGTTTCTGAAAATCGTAAACGCCGAGCGGCGACGAAAACCGCGCGGTGCCCGCAGTCGGCAACACGTGATTGGGACCCGCGCAATAATCACCGAGGGCTTCGGCGGTATGGCGTCCCAAAAATACCGCGCCGGCGTTCCGAACGCGATTCAACAGCAATTCCGGTTCCGCAACCGACAATTCGAGGTGCTCCGGCGCGATCCGGTTTGCGATCTCGACCGCCTCATCGAGGCTCGACACCTGAATCAGGGCGCCCCTGCGCCCGAGCGAGGCCCGGATGACCCCGGCACGTTCCATGTGCGGCAGCATCCGCCGGATGCTGGCTTCCACCGCATTCAGATAGGAAGGATCCGGACACAACAAAATCGCCTGCGCGTCTTCGTCATGCTCGGCCTGGGAAAACAGGTCCGCGGCGATCCAATCCGGATCGGTCTGGCCGTCGCAGATCACCAGAATTTCCGAGGGACCCGCGATCATATCGATTCCGACCTGTCCGAAGACCAGTTTCTTCGCGGTCGCGACATATATATTACCGGGTCCGACGATTTTTTCCACGGCCGGCACGCTCGCGGTCCCGTAGGCCAGCGCCGCGATCGCCTGAGCCCCGCCGATTCTGAAGACCCGATCGACCCCGGCCAGATTGGCCGCGGCCAGAACCAAGTCGTTAAGTTCACCGTTCGGCGCCGGAACCGCCATCACCAGTTCGCGAACACCGGCCACCTTGGCCGGGATTGCATTCATCAACACCGACGAAGGATAAGCGGCCTTGCCGCCCGGAACATAAAGCCCGACCCGATCGAGCGCGGTCACGCGTTGCCCGAGCAGGGTTCCGTCCGCTTCGGTGAATTGCCAGGGCTGGACCTTCTGATGCTCGGCATAGGCCCTGATCCGTTGCGCGGCCATCGCCAAGGCTGCACGCAATGTTTCGGACACCGAAGCAAGCGCTCTGTCCAACTCGGCACGAGGAATCTCGAGGGATTCTAGAGACTCCGGCTTGAAATGATCGAATCGCTCGGTATATTCGAGCAGGGCCGCATCCCCTTCCTTGCGGATCCGGGCGATAATCTCCAGGACGCGTTGATGAACGCTCGAATCCTGCTGTTCGTTCCAAGCCAATAATTTATGGAGCGCCGCATCGAATGAGGCCTCGGCCGTGGATAAACGGTTCATCGCAAAGTCCGCCATGCTTCAATTCTCCTGGGTTCGAACGTTTCGGGCTTCTTGTTCCAGAATCCGCACCAGTTCGTCGATCGCGGCGTGCTTCATTTTCATCGCCGCCTTGTTGACGACCAGTCTGGAACTGATATTCTCGATCAATTCCAAGGGCTTGAGCCCGTTGGCCCGGAGCGTGTTTCCGGTGTCGACCAGATCCACGATACAATCGGATAAACCGACCAGAGGCGCGAGTTCCATCGATCCGTACAATTTGATGACCTCGACCTGGCGTCCTTTTCGGGCAAAATAATTCTGCGTGGATTTCACGTATTTCGTCGCGACCCGGATCCTTCCCTCGACAAGCTTGCGGTCGATCGGCGCCGCGATCATCAGGCGACAACGAGCGATCCCGAGGTCCAGGGGCTCGTACAATCCCGCGGAATCATGCTCCAGCAGAACGTCCTTACCGGCGATTCCGAGGTCGGCGGCTCCGTATTCGACGAAGGTCGGCACGTCGGCCGCCCGGATGATCACCAACCGAATGTCGTCCCGGGTCGTTGCCAGGATCAATTTACGGCTGGTATTCGGGTTCTCCACGGGCCGAATACCGGCCGCGGCCAAAAGCGGCAAGGCTTCTTCGAATATTCTGCCCTTTGAAACGGCTATGGTCAGCATCGGAGCGGATTCATTTTCCTACAAGAAGGGCTTCGTATCCCCTTCGAGGACTTCCCGGTAGTACTTCAAGGAAGGCACCCGGCGGATTTCAGCTCCCAACTGGGCCAGTTTTTCCTCGATACACTCGTATCCCCGATCGATATGATAAATCCGATCGACGATGGTATGGCCTTCGGCGACCAATCCGGCCAACACCAGACTCGCCGAGGCCCTCAGATCGGTCGCCATGACCGGCGCCCCGGTCAGGCGCGGAACCCCGGTACAGATCGCGGTATTCGACTCGAGATGAATCTTGGCGCCCATGCGCTGCATCTCCTGGACATGCATGAAGCGATTCTCGAAGACCGTTTCGGTCATCACGCCGACCCCTTCGGCGATGGTGTTCATCGCCGTGAGTTGCGCCTGCATATCGGTCGGAAACGCGGGGTAGGGCGCGGTACGCACGGAGATCGCCTTGGGGCGCCGGCCTTTCATATCCAATTCGATCCAGTCCTCTCCGACCTTGATCTCGGCACCGGCTTCGCGAAGTTTTGCCAGCACCGCGTCCAGAATATCCGGGCGGGTTCCCTTGACCTTGATCTTGCCTCCGGTCATCGCCGCGGCCACCAGGTAGGTCCCGGTTTCGATGCGGTCCGGCAGGATATTGTAATGAAGACCGTTGGCCGACAAGGAATCGACCCCCTCGATCTCGATCACATGGGTGCCCGCGCCTTCGATCCTTGCGCCCATCGCATTCAAGAACTGAGCGAGATCGATCACTTCCGGTTCGCGCGCCGCATTCTCGATGATGGTCTTCCCCTGCGCGAGGACCGCGGCCATCATCAAATTTTCGGTCCCGGTGACCGTCACCTGATCCAGAACCAGCCGGCGGCCCTTCAGACGAGCGGCCTTGGCCTTGATATAACCTCTCTCGACGCTGATTTCGGCTCCCATCCGGGCCAATCCATCAAGGTGGATGTTGACCGGACGGGTACCGATCGCGCAGCCGCCGGGCAGCGATACGTTGGCCTGACCGAAGCGCGCGACCAAGGGTCCGAGCACGAGAATCGAGGCCCGCATCGTCTTGACCACGTCATAAGGAGCATCGAAACAATGGATGCTTCCGGAATCCACCTCGATGTTCATTTTCTCATCGACCATCAACTGGATTCCCATGCCCCCGAGCAGCTCCATGGTCGTCGTGATATCGTGCAGGTGGGGAATATTGCCAATCACGACCGGGGTCTCGGACAGGAGCGATGCCGCGAGAATCGGCAGCGCGGCGTTTTTCGCGCCGGACACCCGCAATTCTCCCTTCAGGACATTACCTCCGGAAATTAATAACTTATCCATCCGAGACACGCGAAAATTCGGGGCCGACGCTACGAAACATCGAATCGGGACGGAATGCCCGATAAACGCGATCGGGATTCACACAAATTCAGCAATCCCTCCACTTCCGTCACGCGGGCAATATCGCGCATCTGTTCGGGCATATTCAGGTAGCGGATTTCGCTGTTGCCGCGTTCGGCCCTGGCCATCCACTCGACCAGCAAGGCCAGTCCCGCGGTGTCCGCGCGGCTCACCCGGCCAAGGTCGATCTCCAGCAGCGGATTCGCGTTGAAACTGAGCGCGGAGGACTGAGCCAGCAAACGGTTGACCGTGGCGAAGCTCATCTCCCCGCTGATCGAAAACCCGCCATCGCAACGCTCGATTGCCGCATTGCTCACTGCGAATCAGCCTCGTCCGTCTTCTTCAGCTCGTCGGCCTTGCTGAACAGAAACTGTCCGATGATTTCCTCGAGCACGAGCGCCGACTGGGTGTACTCGAACTGGTCGCCATTCTGCAGATATTCCTCGGCTCCTCCGGGTTCCAGTCCGATATATTGCTCGCCGAGCAGGCCCGATGTGTAGATACCCGCGGACGTATCGGCGGGCAAGGTATCATAGGTCGGGTTGATTTTCATTTCGACCACCGCCTGATAGGTCTTTTTATCGTAATCGATCGCGGAAACCCTGCCGATCCGGACCCCGGAAACCGTCACCGGAGATCGGACTTTCAACCCGCCGATATTTTCGAAACGAGCCACCAGTCGATAACCGTCCCCATGATCGAAACTGCTCAGATTACTGACCTGCAAGGCCAGAAAGAACAGGGCTCCAATCCCCAGAAAGACAAAAAAGCCCACCCAGGTCGCATGCGATTTCGAATAATGCATTGCTAGAAATCTCCGAACATCAAAGCGGTCAGCAAAAAATCCAGCGCCAGAACCGCGAACGCGGAATGCACCACGGTCCGGGTCGTCGCCCGGCTCACGCCTTCCGAGGTCGCCAGGCAATCATATCCCTCGAACACCGCGATCCAGGTCACCACGAATCCAAACACCACACTCTTGATTATGCCGTTCAGGATATCCTCCCGAACATCGAGGCTCGCCTGCATCTGGGACCAGAAGGCTCCGTCGTCCACTCCGAGCATGCCGACTCCGACGCCATGCCCTCCGAGCACTCCGATCATACTGAATACCGCGGCCAACAGCGGCATCGACAGCATACCGGCGAAAAACCTCGGCGCCACGATCCGCTTCACGGGATCGACCGCCATCATTTCCATCCCGGAAAGCTGTTCGGTCGCCTTCATCAATCCGATTTCCGCGGTCAACGCAGATCCCGCGCGCCCGGCGAACAGCAGAGCCGAGACGACCGGCCCAAGTTCCCGGACCAGGGAGGCTGCGACCATCACCCCGAGGGTTTGTTCGGCACCGAAATCCGACAGAATCGTATAGCCCTGCAGCCCGAGTACCATGCCGACAAAAAGACCGGAGATCGTGATCAGCGCCACGGTCAGAACGCCGACCGAGTAGACCTGGGCGATCAGAAGGCCCGGGCGCTTCAATACTTCCGGAACGCCGCCCAGCATCAAGACGAGAAAATAGCTTCCCCGTCCGAGCTTTTCGAAAATCTGCAGTACGGTCTCACCGAGGAACCGAAAAATTCCGTTCATGTTATTTGTAACCAGCGTGCACCAGGGTACCCCGATCCGCGTCAGGACAAAAGATCCCGGGTGTAATCGATCGCCTCGTAATGAAAACGTTCCGGCCCGTCGGGCGCACCGGTCAAAAACTGGCGAACGCGTTCCGAAGTGGTTCTGCTCAGAGTCTCGGGCGTACCCTCGCCGATCACACGCCCCTCGGAAATGACATACATCCTGTCGGCGATCGTCGCAGTCTCTTGAACATCGTGCGAGACCACGATACTCGTCATCCCCAGTGAATCGTTCAGCTCCCGGATCAGCTTGACCAGCACTCCCTTCGTGATCGGATCCTGACCGGTGAAGGGCTCGTCGTACAGGATCATCATCGGATCGAGCGCGATGGCCCTGGCCAAGGCGACCCTGCGGGCCATTCCACCCGATAGTTTGGCCGGTGTCAGCTCGCGTGCACCGCGCAGGCCCACGGCATGCAATTTCATCAATACCAGCTTCCGGATCATCGATTCGGAAAGCTGGGTGTGCTCGCGGATCGGGAAGGCCACATTCTCGAACACGTTCAAGTCGGTCAACAAGGCACCATTCTGGAACAGCATGCCGATGCTTTTGCGCAATTCATAAAGCGCTTTGAGCCCCAAGCCGTGCACGTTCCGACCGTCGACCAGAACTTTTCCTTCATCGGGACGCAACTGGCCGCCGATCAATTGCAATAGCGTCGTTTTTCCGGTTCCGCTCGGCCCCATGATCGCGGTAACCTTGCCGCGTGGAAAATCCAGATTGATCCGGTCGAAGATGACCCGTTCGCCGCGCCTGAAGGTCAGATCGCGAATCGTGACCAGACATTCGGTATCCGCTTGATCCATCTGCGACACAAATCTCCGCGTTTTTTCTGTGTAAAAACGGTGCATTGTCGACGAGTTCCGGGTAATCAGTCAATACGGCTTCGAGAAAGATTTCCCGGACACCCGGGAAGTTGTCTCAATCGATAAAGAACATGCATGGTACGCTCAGACGGTTCGTTCGTTCTGCAGCATTTTGATTACCGGCCGGGTATCCGGAAGCACGCCGCACCAGATCCGAAACGCTTCGGCAGCCTGTTCCACGAGCATCCCGATCCCATCCACGCTGATCGATGCGTTGTGAAGCCTGGCCCATTTCACAAAGGCTGTTGGTTTGGAAGCGTAAGCCAGATCGTAACAAACTGCGTTTGGATTGAGGATTTTATTCGGCAGTTCTGGCAGATCATCCCTTAGACTCGCGGCGGTCGCATTCAGGATCAGATCGAAGCGTCTTCCTTCCAGTTCATCCAACCCGCCCGCGCAGAGTCTTTTGAATTGATCGAAGTCATCGGCCAGATCACGGGCTTTTTCGGCGGTTCTGTTCGCGACAAACACGCTGCCGGGATTACATTCCAGGATCGGTCCCAGGATCCCGCGGCCCGCGCCTCCGGCCCCCAATAAAAGGATGTCGAGACCCTCGATTGCCAGCTTAAGATTATTGGTCAGATCCCTGACGAGACCGAGCCCGTCGGTGTTGTCTCCGAACAGCGAACCGTCCTCCCGCACCACAAGGGTGTTCACCGCTTTGCATTGCGCGGCGCGACTGCTCGTTTCGGCTGCAATGTGAAACGCGAGTTCCTTGAGCGGAAGCGTACAATTCAGCCCCATTCCGCCGCGCGCGATGAACTCTTGGACACGGGCTTCGAATTGTTCCGCCGGGACGTCCGAGGCCTCATATTTCACGCGTGTTTGACCGGTCTGTTCGGCAAACAGGCGATGGATGAGGGGTGATTTGCTGTGATTGATCGGATGGCCGAACACCGCATATTGGTCATGGTCAGGCATGGCTCAAGCCGCGCGAGACCCGCGCTGCTCCCAATACAGGGTCAATAAAATGATCACGATCGCCAAAACCAGCACGATCCACATGAAATCGTCGAAAAACGCGGCGATGACCGAGGTGGTTCCGAGAAAAAGTCCCGCCACCGAAAAACGCCAACCCAGATGAATCCCGTCGATGAAGGTCGCCAATGCCAAAATCAAGAGGATCACCAGCCCCGTATCTTCATAATTGAGACGCCCTGCCTGAAGCAACAAAAAAACACCGAAGACTGTCAGCATCGAACCCAGCCAATGAATCGCCTGAACGGCCAGTACCTCCTTGACGACGGTGCCGCTCATCTTCTTGCTCTCGACGAAAGCCAGTCCGATCGAGATCAAGCCGAAAATCAGAATCATAAAAATCCAGTACCAATATCCGTCGGTGGGTGAAAAATCGGTGACCCCGACCCCGATCAGCGACAATATAATCAAAAGAATCAATACACCTTCCTCGATTCGCGATTCACGTCTGACCGATCCCACCCGCGGGACAATCTCTGGGTCCTTCTTTACCATTGTTCACTCCGATTTTGATGTGTTGAGAATGGATTTCGATCAACCTCGGCCTTCCAAGTGCGGCAGACCAAACGCAATGGATGCCGGTGAAATTCGATGCACAAGACGGTCATTCGATCTCCGCAGCAGATTGCACTCGGATCGACGTCGAACCGTGCCACTGTCGAGATCGCAACCCGAACTAACCGACATCGCCGTTCTTGAGCCAATTCGCGGCATCCTTGGCAAAATAAGTGAATACCGCATCGGCGCCCGCGCGCTTGAAGGCCAGCAGGGATTCCATCACGGTTGATCTAAGATCCAGCCAGCCATTTCCGGCCGCCGCATGCAACATGGCATACTCGCCACTGACCTGGTAGGCGAAAGTCGGTACGCCGAATCTGTCCTTGACGCGCCGGACGATATCCAGATAAGGCATTCCCGGCTTGATCATGACGATGTCCGCGCCTTCCCGGATGTCGAGATCGACTTCTCGCAACGCTTCGTCGGAATTCGCGGGATCCATCTGATAGCTGGATTTATTTCCGCTCCCCAACGCGGCCGCCGATCCCACCGCATCACGAAACGGCCCGTAAAAGGACGAAGCATACTTCGCGGAATAGGCCAGGATCAGCGTGTTGTGGAAATTCCGCTCCTCGAAGGCAGCGCGGACCGCTCCAATCCGGCCGTCCATCATATCCGAGGGAGCCACCACGTCGGCGCCGGCCTCGGCATGCGACAGGGCCTGTTTGACCAATACCTCGACGGTTCCATCGTTGAGCACATAACCACTCTGATCGATCAGGCCGTCCTGACCGTGAGACGTATAGGGATCGAGCGCTACATCGCTAATCAGTCCAAGTTCAGGCAACTCTCGTTTGAGACGCCGGACGCTGCGCTGAATCAGTCCGTCCGGATTAAAGGCTTCGCGGGCATCGTCGGTCTTCAACGAAGGTTCTATAACCGGAAAAAGTGCGATCGCAGGAATCCCCGATCCGACGATCTGTTCGGCCTCTTCGAGCAGCAAATCCAGGCTCATTCTCGAAACTCCCGGCATGGAATCCACCGGCTGTTTGATTCCTTCGCCCTCGATCACGAATACCGGACAAATAAGATCGTTCACGCTCAGAACAGATTCCCGGACTAAACTTCGACTGAAAGCGTTGCGACGGACCCGTCGTTTGCGGATCGCTGGAAATCCGCCGCTCTGCTTAACCGGTTCTATTTGCATCGATTCAAAAGATGGACCTTTGTTGAGAAATGCATAATCTTTTTAGCCAGTCACAATGATCTCGGGTATTATTGCCCATTTTCTCAACCGTTGAGGAGCGTGCCAATGCCAACTGAATTCTTCAGGTCGAATTCCCTCGTGATTGGATCGATTCTACTTTTCCTGGCTGCCACACAGGCCCTCGCGGAACCGGATTTAAGCGAACCGCAATTGATCGTCAAGAATGCATCGGACCAATTGCAGGCCGCCATGAAGGAGAATCCTCCGGCCGGGAACTACGAGCGCGCCAGCCAGATTGTAACTGAAATTCTGGAGCCGCATGTCGATTTCGTCCGGGTCTCGGCGCTGGTGCTCGGCAAACACTGGAAACAGGCGACGCCCGAACAGAAGAAGCGCTTCATGAAGGAATTCAGGAACCTTCTGGTTCGCACCTACGCGGTGGCATTTTCCGAGTACTCGGAATGGAAGATCAATTACATACCGCTCGATTTCAACCCCGATGACGACAAGGTATTCGTCAAAACGGAAATTCTAAGGCCCGGAGGACCGCCGGTCTCGGTCGATTATCGCATGGCCCGCAAGGAGAAATCCTGGAAGGTTTACGATGTGGTGATCGAGGGGATCAGTTTTATCACGAATTACCGAACGACCTTTAAAAATGAAGTCGCGCGCAGCGGTTCTCTGGACTCCGTGATCGAACGGCTCGCACAGCGGAACAAACAAACCTGAACCCTGGGCGAGCCGAACTCAAAGCCAGTCGCGCGGTTTCAGATAATCGCTGTACAAAACCTCTTCGGGGCTGCCGGCTTCGGGCCGCCAGTCGTACCGCCAATTCACAACCGGCGGCAAGGACATCAGGATCGATTCCGTCCTGCCGCCGGATTGAAGGCCGAACAGAGTGCCCCGATCATAGATCAGATTGAATTCGACATAGCGCCCGCGACGATACAGCTGAAAGGAACGCTCGCGTTCTCCGTAGGGGGTGTTTTTACGCCGCCGGACGATCGGCAGATAGGCGGGAATGTAATGATCCCCGATGCCGCGCATGAATTCAAAGCACCGTTCGAAGCCCCACTCGTTCAGGTCATCGAAGAACAATCCGCCGACCCCCCGGGTTTCATTGCGGTGGCGAATGAAAAAATACTCGTCGCACCAGCGCTTGAATCGATTGTAGATTTCATCGCCGAAGGGCTGGCAGACCTGCCGCGCCGTTCGGTGCCAATGCACAACGTCTTGCATAACCGGATAATACGGGGTTAGATCGAAGCCGCCGCCGAACCACCAGACCGGTTTTTCATGCTCTTTCTCGGCCAGAAAAAACCGCACGTTCGCATGAGAGGTGGGCACATGCGGATTCAGGGGATGCACGACCAGGGAAACCCCGAGCGCGTGGAAGCTCCGGCCTGCCAGCTCCGGGCGCTGCGCGGTCGCGGCCGGGGGCAGATGGTCGCTGAGTACATGCGAATAATTCACGCCGGCCTGTTCGAAGGTATCCCCGTTGCGCAGGATGCGGGTCTTCCCTCCGCCGCCACCCGGATACTCCCACGCATCCTCATCGAAGCGAGCGATCGAGTCTTCGCCCTGAAGACTCGCCGAAATCGAATTCTGAAGACCGATCAGATAAGTCTCCACGGACTGGATGTCGGGAACGCTCATGGATCAAAGCCCGTCGAAAAATAAAACCGCTATTCTAAACCCACTGTACACGGTATCGCACCGAAATCGGCGGCGGCCGACAAAAAAAGTGTTCGAGAGATGGAATGTTTCGAAACAATTTTCCGGGTGTTGCTACACTGTATCTTAAGAAATTCCAATAAACTTTTCAGTGCCGTCAACACCTCCAAAAACGAACGACAAGACCAAGCTTCGAAAAGCTCCGATCATGCAATACAGCGATTCCACCACCCAGAATGGCGAACTACTGCGTTTGGTGATTCCTTTTCTAGCCAAGCATAGACTGCCTGCCAACCCGGTCGCCTACACGGTCTCCTACGAATATCTCGCCCGGTCAAACAAAGCTGTCAGCAAGGCGATCGAGACAAGGCTGGACGAGGGGCAGGAAATCACGAATGATTTCATGCATTCCCTATTCGAAAAATACATCAGTCCAAGAGATGAACTGCATCTGCGGCAGGTAAGCGATGAAATACGGCGCGTAATCGATCATTTGGCCGCCTCGACCGCATCGACGAACTGCGAGGCGACGCGCTTTGGTCAATCTCTGAGCCAGTTCAGCGATACACTCGGACGAACACACACTGAATCGGCACTTGAAAATATCGTCAAGAACCTGTTTTCCGATACACGGACCATGCAAGCCGCTATGTTCACGATGCAGGCACAGTTGGATGAAGACAAAAATGAAATCAACGTGCTCCGCAATCAGTTGCAGCAAATCCGTCAGGAAAGCCTGAGCGATCCGCTCACCGGACTCACCAACCGAGCTGGCCTGGCACAGAAATTAGAAAATGCGCTGTTAAAACAAAAGACAGCCGCGGACAGCTGTTGTGTGCTGATAGTCGATATCGACCACTTCAAAAAGATCAACGATTCCTACGGTCATCTTGTCGGGGACAAGGTCATTCGGTTTGTCGCTGAAACCTTAAAACAGCAAGTCAAGGGTAAGGACACCGTCGCCCGCTTTGGTGGAGAAGAGTATGTCATACTGCTTCCGGATACGACGCTGTCGGGAGCCCTGTCCGTGGCTGAAAAGATCCGTTCGGCGATTGAAAAAACCTGCATAAAACGCCTGGAAACCGGTGAGTCCATCAGCCAGGTAACGGTTTCAATCGGTGTCGCAAGATACTTGCTGGGTGAATCCGCCCATGAATTCCTGGACCGCGCCGATGCGGCCCTGTATAAATCCAAGAACAAAGGCCGCAATCGGGTAACGGCCAATGAATGTGATGTAATTCCCCTGAAAACCAGCCGGGCATGAGGCCTCCCGCGGAAGGTCTCGGCAACTCCGGATTGCCGCAGCGGTCCAGTCCCGACGCAAGATCCCTATTCCGATGACCCTGCCGTCCTGGAATTCGAATGTTGGAAAGGGTGCAGCGCGCGCGGCGCACGGATAAATCATTCGCCAATCACGAGTCATTCAAACGTCTCCCAATATGACCAGTTCGGCTTGATCCCAACCTCAGACCGCATCCGTTCCCGTCTCCCCGGTGCGAATTCGGACCGCATGTTCCAGACTGAGTACGAAGATCTTGCCGTCGCCAATCTTGCCGGTACAGGCCGACTTGAGGATTGCATCGATCACCTGATCCAGGGTTTCTTCGCGCACCGCGATCTCGAGTTTTACTTTCGGTAAAAAATCCACGATGTATTCAGCGCCGCGATACAATTCGGTGTGCCCTTTCTGACGGCCGAATCCTTTCACTTCGGTGACTGTGATGCCGGAAATCCCGATATCCGACAACGCTTCGCGAACATCATCGAGTTTAAATGGTTTGATTATCGCAATGACCAGTTTCATATCCCCTCCAGTCTTTTTAATTCTTTGGAACGAACGGCTGGTGGACCGCATTCACCAATTTAGACCGGTAACGCGCACAATAATGGTGCGCGCTTGCCGGCCTGCAGACACCCGCCGAATGTGTTCGGCTGGAAATGCAGGTTTTTATATTCTCGACGGTTTCCATGATGGAGCTTATCCAGCAACGGGAAAGTTTATCGGCAGCCCTTCGAACATCAATATCCATGATACCGTTTTAGCGTACCTTACAACAAGCCGGTCAATGAATTCCTCAGCAAGGAAGACGAAGAAAGAGGCGCCTGAGCGCCTCGTTCGATTCCGCTCGTCGGCGGCTACGTTATAGGTTGTAACCCCGTTCATCGTGCAATGCGATGTCCAGACCTTCAGATTCTTCCTCGCCCGTGACCCGCAGCCCGATCACGATATCCACCAATTTCAATAACATAAAACTTGCGATCAGGTCATATACGATTGTCACGATCACACCGATGGACTGATTCAAAACCTGATCTCCGATCGTGATGCCCTCTTTGAGGCCCGAACCTCCGAGTGCCGCGTCCGCAAAAACCCCGGTCAGCAACGCACCGATAATCCCGCCGGTCCCGTGAACACCGAAAGCGTCCAGTGAATCATCGAAACCCAGCGCTTTCTTCACATGAACCGAAACCAAGTAGCAACCGACCCCGGAAGCCGCACCAATCGACAGCGCCCCCATTGGACCGACGTAGCCCGAGGCCGGCGTAATGGCAACCAGCCCCGCGACGGCCCCGGAAGCAATACCCAATGCGCTGGGTTTACCATGAATTTTCCATTCAACGAACATCCAGCCCAAGGCCGCGGTCGCGGTCGCGATTTGGGTAACCGCCATCGCCATCCCCGCGGTACCGTCGGCGGCCAGTTCGCTGCCCGCATTAAAGCCGAACCATCCGACCCAGAGCATTCCCGCACCGACCAGGGTCAATACCATGCTATGCGGCGGCATCGCGGTACCCGGATATCCCCTGCGTTTGCCGAGCACCAAAGCACAGGCCAGACCCGCGACACCGGCATTGATGTGCACAACTGTACCGCCTGCAAAATCCATGACCCCTCGATCGCCGAGCCAGCCTCCGCCCCAAACCCAGTGACAAACCGGTGCATAGACAAATGTCACCCACAAGGCCATGAACCACAGCATCGCCGAAAATTTCATTCGTTCCGCGAAAGCGCCGACGATCAATGCCGGCGTGATAATCGCAAAAGTCAATTGAAACATTGAAAATACCGTCTCCGGAATCGTACCCTTGATCGAATCGACGCCGACCCCGGCCATGAAAGTCTTGCTCAAGTCGCCGAGCCAGTCTGATCCTTCACCGAAAGCCAGACTGTATCCGTAAATCGCCCAGACCACCGTGATCAAACAAGTCAGTACGAAACACTGCATCATTACCGACAATGCATTCTTACTGCGGACCATGCCCGCATAGAACAGAGAAAGGCCTGGAATGGTCATGAACAGCACCAGGGCCGTCGAAGTCAGCATCCAGGCCGTATCGCCCGAATTCAGAGCCGGTTCTTCGGTGCCGCCGGCCTCCTGGGCGAAAGCCAGTCCGGAAACCATAAGAACCCCGGTCACGGCAAGCAGTTTCAGCAAAGGGTTGAATCCGTATTTGAATTTTTGAACATTTATCATTTTTTGTTTCTCACCGACTTTAGTTGAAGACGCTTATGCTTATAATGCTTCAGCACCGGTTTCCCCGGTACGAATCCGAACCACCTGCTCCAAATTCGAAACGAAAATCTTTCCGTCACCAATTTTTCCCGTATTCGCGGTCTTCGTAATTACTTCAACGACCTGATCCAGCAAGTCGTCGGAACAGGCCACTTCGAGTTTGATCTTAGGCAGAAAATCAACAACATATTCCGCACCGCGATAAAGCTCCGTATGGCCCTTCTGACGCCCGAAACCTTTAACCTCGGTCACGGTAACGCCAGTCACGCCGATGTCCGACAGCCCTTCGCGGACATCGTCCATTTTGAACGGCTTCAGAATTGCAGTAACTAATTTCATTAATGCTCCCAGTGGATTTTGGACACCCGCCCTAGTTGTTAGGCCGGTTAGGTTTGGCGCGCAGAAATGTAGGCATTTGCTATACTAGCTTGCACATTACTCGCCGTTATCCGGATCCAGCACGAAACGTGCCTATTCTTTCTTTATCAAACTGTTATGGCGACTGCTGAAAACCGATCAGAGATTCGCGACGCAACAGCACCATCCTAGTGCGATCCCCAGGCAAAGGTGCGCCATTATAGCGCACAGAGGACTCTGGACATCCACACTTTTTTTCGGCTAGTCTAGCAAAATGATCGACCGTTCCATTGATAACCTCGTTAAACGACTCGGCGACAGTCTGCCATCCGGACTTCGTCACCTGCACCAAGATATGGAAAAAAATTTTCGCGCAATCCTGCAGAGTTCTTTTGCGAAGATGGACCTGGTGACCCGGGAAGAGTTTGATATTCAACGGGCGGTGTTGACGAGGACCCGGGAAAAACTCGAAGCGCTCGAAAAACAAGTCGCGAAACTGGAAGAAAGACTGCGTCCCTGAATCCGGCGAAACGAGGATCGCTGACGGGTGTCCCTGGCAATCGTATACAGCCGCGCGCGTCAGGGGATCGAAGCCCCGCTCGTGAGCGTCGAGGTCCACATTTCGAACGGACTCCCGAGCCTGTCCATCGTGGGGCTGCCGGAAACCGCGGTCAAGGAAAGCAAGGACCGGGTCCGCGGGGCCCTGTTGAATTCCCATTTCGAATTTCCGACCCGGCGGATCACGATCAACCTCGCCCCGGCCGATCTCCCGAAGGAAGGAGGCCGATTCGACCTCGCAATCGCGATCGGCATCCTGGCCGCATCCGGGCAGGTCGATCAAAAAGCCGCCAGGAACTGCGAATTTATCGGCGAACTGTCGCTGGGAGGCGAACTGCGCCCCGTCAACGGCCTGCTCGCGGTTGCGGTCCGGTCCGCTCAATCCGGCCGTGAATTGATTCTGCCGAAGCAAAATGCGGCCGAAGCATCGCTGGTTGAAAATTGCCGGATTGTCGCCGCATGCCACCTTCTCGAGGTCTGTGCCCATCTTAATCGGCAGCAACTGATTCCGGTATACCACCCGGAACCTGTGCCTGAAAAGACGCAATCCATCGGGGACTTCGCCGAAGTACACGGCCAGTATCAGGTCAAGAGAACGCTCGAAGTTGCGGCGGCGGGAGGCCATAACCTGCTGATGCTGGGTCCGCCGGGCACCGGTAAATCCATGCTCGCCTCTAGATTTCGAAGTATTTTGCCCGCCTTGAACGAGGAACAGGCTCTGGAAACCGCGGCGGTCACATCGATCAGCGATACCGGATTCGATCCCGCGAACTGGAAGGTCCCGCCCTTCCGAGCCCCGCATCACACCGCGTCATCCGCGGCCCTGGTCGGAGGCGGCAGCAATCCGAAACCCGGCGAAATTTCACTTGCCCACAACGGAACCTTATTCCTGGACGAGCTTCCGGAATTCGACCGAAAAGTCCTGGAAGTCCTGCGGGAACCGCTGGAAACCGGAAATATCACGATCTCCCGCGCGGCCCACCAAGCCAGTTTCCCGGCCCGATTCCAACTGATTGCCGCCATGAACCCCTGCCCCTGCGGATACCTCGGCGATTCGAGCGGCCGTTGCCATTGCACCTCGGAGCAAGTGCAGCGCTATCGCAGCCGGATCTCCGGTCCCTTGCTGGACCGGATCGACATGCATGTCGAAGTTCCACGGGTATCGCACGATGTACTGCGCCACGGTACCCCGGAAGGCGAAGAGACCAGCGCGCGAATCCGCGCTCGTGTGACCGCCGCGAGAAACCTCGCGTGGCAACGCTGCGGCCAGGCCAATGCGGCATTGACCGCGACCGAAATCAAAAAATATTGCCGGCTAAGCGATGCTGCCCATGACCTGATCGAACAGGCCATGAACCGCTTCGGCCTCTCGAACCGCGCCTATCACCGGATATTGAAGGTCGCCAGAACCATCGCCGATCTCGCCGCTTCCGAAAACATCGAATTGAACCATGTGAGCGAGGCGATCGGGTATCGGAAGTTGGATCGGAGAAATTGAGGAAGGATCAAAAATTAGAGCGCCCGACAATTTCAAGCTTTCGATTTCGCCGGAACTTTCAACTGATCGGTAGTCGCAGTTTAGGCAGTCTTCTCCTCGCGTCTGAAGGAATCCAGCAATAGAATACATACCCCGACCGTAATCGCCGAATCGGCGATATTGAATGCGGGCCAATGCCAGGTTTTGTAATACACATCGAGAAAGTCGATCACATAACCATAGATCACGCGATCGATCAGATTGCCCAGCGCCCCGCCGAGCACGAGCGCCAGCCCCACCGCCTGCCATAACGCGCCGCTCGGCAGGCGGAATAACCAGAGGCAGAGCACGATGCTGACCGTAGACGACAGGCCGATAAAAAACCAGCGCTGCCACCCGCCGGCATCGCTCAGAAAACTGAAGGCCGCTCCCGGATTATGGACGTATGTCAATTGAAAACAGGGAACGAGTTGGATGGACTCATAAAGTTCCATGGTGCTGGAAATTCCGATCTTGCTGATCTGATCGAGCATCAGCACGAGCCCCGACAAGATGACCCACCGGACCATGCCGAATCCTAGGCGAAACGCCGGGTCTCGCCCGAACCGAGCACATTCTCGATACAACGGGCACACAGTTCCGGGTGGTCTTTATGTTCGCCGATATCGTGCCGGTGATGCCAGCAGCGTACGCACTTTCGGTGTCCGGAACGGCTTACCTTGATCCTGAGCCCCGGAAGTTCGGTATCCTTGGCATCCGCGGCAAGAAATTCCTCGGACATGACCGCGGCATAGGAAGTGATCAGTACAAAGCGCAGTTCCCCCTGCAGCTCATTGAGCAATTCAAAATACTCGGCGTTGCAGTACAATTCAACTTCGGCATCCAGGGAAGAGCCGATTTGTCCTTGGACACGCAGTATTTCCAGTTCCTTGCCGACACATTCCCGTACCCGGATCACGCGGTCCCAGTAATCCCGGTTCATGGATTCACCCGATTCAAGCGCCTCCAGGCCTTCATACCAGGTTTCAAGAAACACGGAGTCGGAGCGTTTTCCGGGCAGATACTGCCAGATTTCATCGGCGGTGAAACTCAGAATCGGCGCGATCCAGCGGACCAAGGCTTCGGCGATATGGAACATCGCAGTCTGGGCCGAACGTCTCGGCAGGCTGTTTTCGGGGGTGGTATATTGCCGGTCCTTGACGATATCCAGATAAAATGCGCCCATCTCCACGGCACAGAAATTATGGGTTTTCTGGTAAACCTCGATAAAATGATAGCGATCGTAGACTTCGATCACATCCTGTTGTACGCGGAAAGCCCGGTCGACCGCCCAGCGGTCCAGCGCCAGCATGTCCTCGGAGGGCACCTTGTGACACTCGGGATCGAAACCGTCGAGATTCGCGAGCAGGTAGCGCGCGGTGTTGCGTAACCGCCGATAAACGTCCGAGGTTCGTTTCAGAATTTCGTCCGAAACGCCCATTTCTCCGCGGTAATCGGTCGCCGCGACCCAAAGCCGCAGTACATCCGCCCCGAGACTCTGCATGATTTTCTGCGGGGCCACGACATTTCCGCGGGATTTCGACATCTTGTGGCCCTCGGCATCGACCGTGAAACCATGAGTCAACACCGCGCGATAAGGCGCGACCTCGTTCAGGGCAACCGACGCGAGCAAGGACGACTGAAACCATCCCCTGTGCTGGTCCGAACCTTCGAGATAAAGGTCCGCCGGAAATTTCAAATCCATCCGGCGATCCAGCACGCAGGCATGGGTCACCCCGGAATCGAACCACACATCCAGGGTATCTTCAATCTTCCGATAGTTGGCCGCCTCCTCGCCTAGAAGGTCCTTGGCATCCAGCGCGAACCAAGCATCGATCCCGTGTTTTTCCACGAGGTCCGCGACCGCCTCGATCAGATCGGGCGTGCGCGGATGCAATTCCCCGCTTTGCACGTGCACGAACAGCGCGATCGGGACACCCCAGTTTCTTTGCCTGGAAATACACCAGTCCGGTCTCCCTGCGACCATTCCTTCGATACGCGCCTGACCCCAGGATGGAATCCAGGCGACCCGATTGATCTCGGCCAGCGCTTTGTCGCGCAGGCCGTTTTTCTCCATCGAAATAAACCACTGCGCGGTCGCCCGGAAGATGATCGGTGTCTTGTGCCGCCAGCAATGCGGATAGCTGTGCTCGATCGCTTCTTCATGCAGCAGCGTGCCCTTCCG
>JAKEEL010000091.1 GCA_022616595.1 Methylococcaceae bacterium | reverse complement strand
TATAATACTCCTCTTTTTTTGTTCGCCTCAATCACTGGCCGGGTGATCTTCTCCCGCCTTCCAACAGGATTTTCCAATGCCTATCGAAGAACCGAAGCTCCAAGGATTCAAGCACTTGTCCCTCGCCGAAACGGTGTTGCGGGCCTTGAATGACGTGGGTTATGAAACCCCGTCACCGATTCAGGCCCAGGCAATTCCGCCGCTGCTCGCGGGCCGGGATGTGCTCGGTCAGGCCCAGACCGGCACCGGCAAGACCGCTGCTTTCGCGTGTCCTTTGCTTTCGCGCCTGGAGGTCGATCGGCTCGAACCGCAGGTCCTGGTCCTCGTGCCGACACGCGAACTGGCGATCCAGGTCGCCGAAGCCTTTCAGCGCTATGCCGCGCATATCAAAGGTTTCCATGTCATACCGATTTACGGAGGACAGGAATATCGTTCCCAGATCCGGCAGTTGAAGCGCGGGGTGCATGTCGTGGTTGGAACTCCGGGCAGGGTGATGGACCACATGCGGCGCGGCACCCTGATTCTGGATGGGTTGAATGCGCTGGTCCTCGACGAAGCGGATGAAATGCTGCGCATGGGTTTCATCGATGACGTCGAGTGGATTCTGGAACAGACTCCCGCGAACCGGCAGACCGCGCTGTTCTCGGCGACGCTGCCGGAGTCGATCCGCCGCATCGCCGAGAAGCATCTGAATCAGCCTGAGTCCATTACGGTCAAGGTCAAGACCCGTACGCCGGATACCATCCGGCAACGCTATTGGATGGTCAGCGGGACCCACAAACTCGACGCGCTCACGCGGATTCTGGAAGCGGAAAGCTTCGACGGCATGATCGTTTTCGTGCGCACCCGAAATGCCACCGTCGAACTCGCGGAAAAGCTCGAAGCCCGCGGTTATGCCTCGGCGGCCCTGAATGGCGATATTCCGCAAAAACAGCGCGAACAAACGGTCGATCGTCTTAAATCGGGCCGCCTTGATATCCTGGTCGCGACCGACGTGGCTGCGCGCGGATTGGATGTGGACCGGATCAGTCATGTCATCAATTACGATATTCCCTACGATTCCGAGGCCTACATTCACCGCATCGGACGCACCGGAAGAACGGGGCGCAAAGGAGAAGCGATCCTCTTCATCGCACCCCGTGAAAAACGGCTGCTCAAAGTCATCGAACAGGCGACCAGGCAGAAAATCGATACGATGGAATTGCCCTCGACGGAACTGATCAACGACAAGCGAATCGATCGGTTCGCGCAGCGAATCACCGACGCGCTCGCGAATGAGGAATTGGAATTCTATCAGCAGCTGCTCGAGAACTATCAGCGCGAGCACAATGTGCCCGCGATCGAAATCGCCGCGGCGCTCGCGAAATTGCTGCAGGGAGACGAGCCTTTATTGTTGAAATCGAAAGCGGATCAATCGCAGCGTAAAGAAAAGGAAGAAAACCCGAGCCAGGCCGATAAAAGACAAGCCCCGGAAAAATCGCGCGCGCGCGGAACCCGCCCGTACCGCACGGAGCGATTTCGGATCGAGGTCGGCCAGCATCACGGCGTGAAGGCGGGGAATATCGTGCGGATTCTGATTGACGAAGCCGGTCTGGACAATCAGTACATCGGTCAGATTGATATTCAGGAGAAATTCACTACGGTCGATCTGCCGGAAGGCATGCCCAAAGAAGTGTTTCGCGGACTCAAGAAGGCGCGCATTGCCGGTCTGCCATTGAACATTTCACGAATCGATTCGTTCGCGGATGCTACCCCTGCGAAGAAAATCGCAAAACCCCGGAAACGCTTCTCCGAGACGAAGAAAGCCGGAGGAAAATCGGGATAATAACGATTCGCCGTAGTTCGAATTCCGCCGCTCGGGGTTGAATTTGACCGAGTCGATGGACCGGGCCAATGCGCGATTCATCCGATCGATTCAGGGCGACGCAACCGATTGCAGGATTCCTCTCATCAGCGGTCCGATCAGTTGTTCGCGCCGGATTTCATAGGTCGGATGGAAAAAGATCCGATGCGCGATGGTCTGGTAGAATACCGACTGGATATCTTCGGGGATCATCGCGCTGCGCTCGTTGAGCCAAGCGGTGACGCGGGCCGCGCGCAGCAGCATGCTCATGGCGCGGGCGCTGGCTCCGGCCAGGATCAGTTTGCGCATATCGACCGAATCGATCGAGATACCGAAACGAACCGGGTTGCGGGTCGCTTCCCAGAGGTCTAGCGCATAGCGTTCCAGGGTATCGGAAGCGCGGATTTCCTGTTGAATGGTGCCCGCGATCGCGTTCAATTGTTCGAATGGCAGGAGGCCGGGCCGGACCTGGTCCATGAGCCGGTCCACATCGTGGAAACGCGGGTTGAACATCAGGGTCTTGCGGTCCTCGGCGCCTTCGGGGATTTCGATATTCAGCTCCATCATGAATCGATCGCGGGCCGCCGAGGGCATCTCGAAGGTTTCTTCCTTTTCCACCCGGTTGCGGTCCGCGAAGACCTGCAAGTGCGGGAAGGTATATTCGCGATTGAATGCCGTGATGCTGCGTTCCGCCATGACCCTGAGCAACAGCGAGTGAACCTGCGGGCGGGCGCGATTGACCTCGTTGAAAAAAAAGGTCGACAGTTTATCGCCGTGCTTGAGGATCACGCCGGGATCGACTTGCGGCCTTCCTTCGCGGTTGATGTAGGTGTGGTAGATCAGGTCGTTCGGCATCAGATCGATGGTCCCCTCGATGCGTTCGTAGGCGCCGCCGATGCAGCGGGC
>JAKEEL010000090.1 GCA_022616595.1 Methylococcaceae bacterium | reverse complement strand
GCAGCAATTCGCACTACGTCGCTTCCCGGCAAACTGGTAAAATATTCCCATCGCCAGCTAGGCAGGCCTCACGAGAACCGATCTTCCAGAAAACCCGGGTCCGCGACGATCACTTTAACAAAACCAAAACGAACGAGGAAAAATTATGGGGTGGCTAATCGTAGGACTTCTTCTGATTCTGATTCTTTCGGTAATCGCGCGAATTCAGGCAAAACGGAAAAGACCGGGCAGACACCAGGTCGCGGACACCGAGATCTACGACCGGGTTGAACGGGAATGTCGGCAGAGCGGCGAAAGACAGGGAGAATTTGAAATCGATGTCACGGAAATCTCGGACTTGGGCTGGCTCGAACTCGGAAGCCATTCATTTTCCGCGGATCAGTTCAGTGCGACTGTAAAATGGCGCAATCAGGGTACCCAATGTATCTACAAAATCGTGGCGACCGCCGGCCAAGGCGAAAACGGCGTGACAAAGCACTCGAAGAAAAACATTATTCCACTGGAATCATAATGGCCCCGACCGGCGCGGATTCCATTGAATCCGCTCGACAAGCTTAACCGCCGCGTTCACTGAAACGTCGCGAAAGAGCCAGGTATTCGAAACCGAATTCCTGTTCCCACTCCGATACGATGTCGTGGTTATAGGCCTGGTCAATATACTGCACCGCACTCAAGCCCTCCCGGAATTTTTGTCCGTCCGCGGCGATCACATCGACGGGCAAATAAGCTTGCCGGCCTCTGAGCGCAGTCGCCAACCGGCCGTGCCCGGCATAGGCATATAGATTGCCGTTACACAGGAGCACCTCGACGATTTGCGGGCTGTCCGGTGAGGAATCCGCATCGGCTTCGCTCAACGAGCGAAGCGGCAGGATCGAGCGCGGCGAATACCAGTATCGGTGGATCGGACGATTCCGATGCCAATCCTCGAAACCCGAAATTATGGCTTGAATGGTATCGTCCGGAACCGAATAGGTGGTATCGACAACCAGATCGAAGTTGGACAAACTGGAACAGTCTGCGCTGTACAAGTGCAAATAGCGCTTGTTCTCACTGTATTTCCGTTCCTGAAGCTTGAGCATCGCGTCGTTCCTATCCTTGTAAACAGGCTCGCTCGATCGCTCGGTATCGGCGATCACCCGCTCGGCGGCCCGAACAATGTTGGTTGACAGAAAAACCTTGAATGAGTGCGGCAGAAAATGCCAGGCCATCCTCGAATCCACCACGAGTGCATCGGCACTCTCATTGAGCCTCCTGACCCGATCATCGATTTCGTGATCGATTTCGGGGTGACTTTCGGAATATTTGTTCAATTCCAGCGTCGTCATGCCATATTCCGCCGCGATCTCTCGCTGGATAAGGCCGGTAGAAAAATAGACTGCTCCCAATTCCTCCGCAATCTTTTTCGCAATCAGGCTTTTCCCGCTGGCAAGGTCACCGGTAATAGTGATAATCGACATCGAACTATACTCCCGCGTTAGGTCCGTAGCCTGGCGCTGACCGGCGTCTGCCCGACGCAACCAGTCTTGGAAAAAAATGAGGCGCTACCGAACGGCGTCCGTAATCAGAAGTAGGGATCATCCGGGTGCCGGCTCTCCGTAATCGAACTGAAGCGACGCAAAAGCAGATTCTGATCGGCTGGATCCTTCGCGGATCCAGCGGAATTCGAGCCCGAGTTCGTGAAATGGCGCGCAGACCAGCCGATCGCCGATAGCCGCCAGTTCGTCTTTAAAATAAATCAATGGAATCCGGTCCCTTTCCCAGGGCGGCACCGCGAGTTCCTGAAAAACCTTTTTCAAGGAACGCGTACCCTGCCTGCCCGGCAGCCGGCAACGCTCGCCTCCCTTTCGAAACCGGACGCTGACGTCTTTGGTCGGGAAGTCAGGGTGGCGATCTGGAGAACGGCATTCGAGGGTTCCTGATAGTTCCGGAATCGGCAAGGGGCTACAAATAGACCACCGGGTCACTCGGTCTCGATCGAATTTTCCGATCGGCGTGAGTAGATACAGCTTGTCCCGATAGCGCCGCACCTCGGCTTCATCCCACTGGATTCTCGGAAACCGATCCCGTGCCGCCGGAATCGCCTCGCTGATGATGCGTTGCAGTTTAACTTGGCTTGGACTCCGATATCCAGATCGACGGATCCAATGCCGTAAAATTAAACGCTTTCGTGCTTCATCGAATTCGCTCAATTTCGAAATCAGAATCGTGTTTCGGCTCCGCTCGATGACCGATTCAAACCAAGATTCTCCCTGCGCATCGACGATCTTCTGCGCTTCTGCGCAATGTTTTCCGGATCGAGCCAGGGTTTTATCCATGCCCGGCCAGCGAGACCGGATACGCGGGATAATTTCATGACGCAGATAGTTTCTGTCATGAACAGTATCCAAGTTACTCGGATCGTCGATCCATTTCAATCCGTGCAAGTCCGCGTAAGCCTGGATGGAGCTTCTCGAAACCTTCAGTAACGGTCTGTGCAGAATACCCGGCCCGAACGCAATCGACTCGGGCATTCCCGACAATCCCTGCAACCCGCCGCCGCGGAGCAGTTGCAAAAGGATCGTTTCCGCCTGGTCGTCCCGATGCTGGGCGGTCAATAGCACGGTACCCTCCGTCATCAGCCGGAGCAGCGCGTCGTAGCGTGCCGTGCGCGCGGTTTCCTCAAGATTTCGCACTGGCTTTGCCACGAGATTCAGGCTCAACACGCGACACCTGACATCCAGTCCGGCGCAGGTTGTTTTACAATGAACGGCCCAATGCCCGGATTGCGGATGGATTCCGTGGTTTACATGAACCGCGAGCAATCTGCCCCGGTTTTCTTCCGCCGCCCCCTGCGCGCACAAATGCACCAAAACCGTGGAATCGAGCCCGCCGCTATAGGCGATCAGGAAATCCGCCCGCGGAAACAATCGGTTAAGTTCGTTAAAAAAAATGTCCGGACGCAGGGTCATCCCGCAGCCTGGATTTTAGTCGGAGGCCGCGAAACGCGCCTACTCTTCGAGGTAATCTCCATAATCCATCAAACGTTTGTAACGCCTCTCGAGCAGATTATCGGTCGAAATGGAATCCAGGTCCGCCAACTGATTGATCAATTCCGCCTTCAGAATTTTCCCGCACTCGGACGCATCGCGGTGCGCTCCGCCCAGGGGCTCGCCCACGATTACATCGATCAACTCCATTTCCTTGAGGCGCGCGGAGGTAATGGCCATGGCTTCGGCCGCGAGCTCGGCCTTGTCGGAACTTTTCCACAGGATCGACGCACAGCCTTCCGGCGATATCACCGAATAGGTGCTGTATTGAAGCATCATCAACCGGTCGCCGACGCCGATTGCAAGCGCCCCGCCGGAGCCGCCCTCCCCGATTACCGTGCATACGATCGGCACGCGCAATTTCGACATTTCGAATAGATTCCGCGCGATCGCCTCGCTCTGCCCGCGTTCTTCCGCACCGATGCCGGGATAGGCGCCGGGGGTATCGATAAAGCTGATCACGGGAAGCCCGAAGCGTTCACCGAGCCGCATCAAACGCAAGGCCTTGCGGTAACCTTCGGGACTCGGCATTCCGAAGTTGCGATACAGCTTTTCGTTGGTATCGCGCCCCTTCTGGTGACCGATCACGACGACGGGCCTGCCGGCGAGCCGCGCGATGCCGCCGACGATGGCCGGATCGTCGCGGTAACAGCGGTCGCCGTGCAATTCATTGAAATTGTCAAAAATCAATTTGATATAGTCGAGCGTATACGGTCTTCTGGGATGCCGCGAGAGCTGGGATATTTGCCAGGCAGACAGCGAGGAAAATATGGACTCGGTTAATTTTCGACTTTTTTCATCGAGGCGCGAAATCTCTTCCGAGATATTGATTGCATTGTCGAATCCGACATTACGAAGTTCTTCTATTTTCGCCTCAAGTTCCGCAATCGGCTGTTCAAAATCCAGAAATTTCAGGTTCATGTGACTTGTTATTAGAATAATTCCGCATTGGAATTTCTGATTCCGTTACGACCCGGACCCGGTATCCGGCCGGCGTCCGTAGGCTTTTCTTTGAAAAAGATAATATTACCGTCTTTTATTAACGTCTGAAAGAATCGCTTCAACGCGCCTTCCCGGAATTCCGGGCTTCCTGGTCCAATTCGCTCAAGCGCCTGAGTTTCTCGGCAATTTTGATTTCGAGGCCGCGCGGGACCGGATCATAATAACGGGTTCCGCTCAAAGCTTCCGGAAAATACTCTTCGGCCGCTGCATAACCTTCGGGTTCGTCATGCGCATAGCGGTATCCCCGGCCGTAGTCCAACTGCTCCATTCGTTTTGTCGGTGCGTTTCGAAGATGCGGCGGCACCTCGAGACTGCCGCGATTGCGGGCATCGTGCAAAGCCGCTTGATAGGCTTTGTAAACGGCGTTGCTTTTCGGAGCACAGGCGAGATAGACGACTGCCTGGGCGAGCGCCAGTTCGCCTTCGGGACTTCCGAGCCGCTCCAGGCAGTCCCAGGCATTTAGAGCAAGCTCCAGTGCGCGGGGATCGGCATTCCCGACATCCTCGGAAGCAATCCGCACGATGCGCCGCGCCAGATAGGCCGGGTCGCACCCGGCATCCAGCATTCTGCACAGCCAGTATAATGCCGCATCCGGCGCGCTGCCCCGAACCGATTTATGCAGTGCGGATATCTGATTGTAAAAGTCTTCACCCTGCCTGTCGAAACGGCGCACTCCACCCGAAATCACCGAGCGTACCGTATCGTCCGGGATTTTTGCCGCGACCTTCCCCGAGCCGGCCATGTCCGAGGCCAATTCCAGCATATTCAGTAGCTTGCGTGCATCTCCATCGGCCGCATTTATGATCATTTGTTTCGCATCGGAACTCATCGCCGTTTCCGGCAATCCGAGCCCGCGCTCGGTATCGCGCAGCGCGACATCGATTAGTCGCCCGAGCGCCTCGGAGTCCAAGGTCTGCAGAACATAGACCCGAGTCCTGGAAAGCAGTGCGTTGTTCAACGCGAACGAGGGATTTTCGGTTGTCGCACCGATAAAATAAATCGTACCGTCCTCGATGTGAGGCAGGAAACCATCCTGCTGGGATTTATTGAAACGGTGCACCTCGTCGACGAACAGGATGGTCCGGCGCCGGCTGCCCTGAAGCACCTCTTTGGCCTTGCTAACCGCATCCCGGACTTCCTTGACTCCCGATAATACGGCGGAGAGCGCGATGAATTCAGCATCCGCAGATCCCGCGATCATGCGCGCCAGCGTGGTTTTTCCACTGCCCGGCGGCCCCCAGAAAACCATGGAATGCAAGTGCCTGCCGGAAACTGTTTCGAGCAGCGGTTTACCCTCGGCCAAAAGGTGCTTCTGCCCGATGAACTCCTCGAGACAGCGAGGCCGCATCCGGTCCGCAAGAGGCGTGTAAGGATTGGATTCCAAGGAATTAACGGCGTCCAGCCGCATGGAGCGCGCGCGCTGCCGGCTGCGATCCGTTGCTCCGCGAATCAATTCGCCTTGTCTTCGAATACATCGACGCCGGCCGGGGCTACGAATTCAAAACGCTTGGCTTCGATCGGGTCATTGATCCTGATATTCGAAAAGGAGATGCGCGTCAACTGGCCGAAGTTGTCGCTGAGCTCCATGCCCCTGAGATGATTCTCCTGAATTCCGATGCTGATCGTTTTGAAGGTGTTGTCTTCGGAACGAGGAACCAGACGGGTCCAGCGCATTCCTTCCCGCTCGCCCTGATCCTCGATCACGAAGTTCTCGTCGAGACTCACCTCCCCCGTCAACAACAACGCGGGAGTCGAACCGATCGCATTACCAAGCTGTTTCACCGTAACCTGTTCGAGGTCCACATCGTAAAACCAGACCTTTTTGCCGTTCGCGACGATTTCCTGCTTGTAGGGTTTAAGATAATCCCAGCGAAACCTGCCGGGCTTGGCCAACAGGAATATTCCACTCACAAGCTGGCCCGGACGGCCCGCCTCGTCGATCGCGACCTGTTTGAAATCGGCGGACAAAGTCCGTGTATCGGCCAGAAAACGGTTCAGCTGATTCACCGCATCGCCCGCATAAGCGGGCATGCAGCCGAGCAGGATTAGTATTCCATACAATGGCCGGTAGAAACGAATTTCAGCCTGGAATTGCATTGCGTTCTTTATGTTCTTCATTTCTGGTGTTCGGGAAGGTTGGCGCGCCGGGTCAAGGGGCTCGACCGCTTGGTGCGGCATGCGCTGAAATCATTGCGGAAATCCGCCGGATCAGGTCGAAAATCCGTTTCAATCCCCGGGTGGAGCCGCGACCAACACCTCCCTGGAGCCGTTCGTCTCCGCGGCACTGACTACACCCGCCCGTTCCATGTCCTCGACCATTCTGGCCGCGCGATTGTAGCCTATTTTGAATTTTCTTTGGACGCTTGAAATCGATGCCCGGCGTGACTCGGTGACGAAACGCACCGCCTCATCGTACAAGGGGTCAGACTCGCTTGCTTCATATTCGGTTCCACCCGGCGTTGCGGATTCTTCGAATTCCCGCGTGATTTCATCCAGATAAACAGCCTCGCCGGTACTCTTGAGAAACTCCACCACCCGGTGCACCTCATGGTCATCGACAAAGGCGCCGTGAGCCCGGATCGGGATATTGGTGCCCGCGGGCTGAAACAGCATATCGCCGTTGCCGAGCAGACTCTCGGCACCGCCCTGATCGATGATGGTACGCGAGTCGATTTTCGAGGACACCTGAAACGCGATCCGGGTCGGTATATTCGCCTTGATCAGCCCCGTGAGTACATCCACCGATGGCCGTTGCGTCGCGAGCACCAGGTGCAAGCCGGCTGCGCGCGCCTTCTGAGCGAGACGCGCGATCAGCTGCTCGACCTTCTTACCCACAATCATCATCATGTCGGCCAATTCGTCGATCACGATCACGATATTGGGCAGCGGCGTCAGATCCGGCGTTCCCGATGCGTTGGGCGCATTTGAATCCGAATTCGCGAATGGATCCTTGATCGGAGTCCCGTTTTTCTGCGCCTCCTTGACCTTCCGGTTGAACCCGCCAAGATTACGGACCCCCAACCAGGACATGAGCCGATAGCGGCGCTCCATTTCGGCGACACACCAACGCAAGGCATTCGCCGCGTCTTTCATATCGGTGACCACCGGCGTCAGCAGATGCGGAATCCCCTCGTACACGGACAATTCCAGCATCTTGGGATCAATCATGATCATGCGGACGTCGGCCGCAGTCGATTTGTACAGCAAACTCAAAATCATCGTGTTGATCGCCACGGATTTCCCGGAACCCGTGGTCCCGGCCACCAGAAGATGCGGCATTTTCGCCAGGTCGGCGATCACCGGCTTGCCGCCGATATCTTTTCCGAGCACCAGGGTCAGAGGTGAAGCCGATTCCTCATAGACCTCAGATGCCAAGACTTCCCGGAGCGAAACCATTTCGTATTCTTCATTCGGAATTTCAAGACCGATCACGGACTTTCCCGGAATGATCTCGACGACCCGGACGCTTCGAACCGAGAGAGCCCGCGCCAGATCCTTCGAGAGTCCGCTGACCCGGCTGACCTTGACCCCTGCGGCCGGTTGAATTTCGAAACGGGTAATCACAGGCCCCGGATGCACCTCGACGACCTCGACATCGACGCCGAAATCATGCAGGATCGCCTCGACCTTGCGCGACAGATCATCGAGCACGGTTTTCGAATAGCCCTTGGCTTTGGAATGATATTCGTCCAGCAGGGACAGGTGCGGCAAAGTCCCTTCAGCGGGCGGCATCGAATTCGGCCGGGGATTCATCTCTCCCGTTTCGGCGGGCTCGATCGGCTTGAAAACGGGTTCGATTCTTGGCGGTTTCGAGGGTTTTGGACTGGCCGCGACTCGCTGCGGGGGCGCCTCAATTTCCGGGAACCGGCTCTTCTCATTTCTCGAAGTCATGTGGCGATAAAGCGCTGCGGATAAAGCACCGACTTTATCTAAAAGGGCCAGTGTGATTTTGCCGATTCCATCGATCAATGCAATCCAGGAAAGACCCGTGGACAGGGTGATGCCGGCCAAAAAGCCGGCCAAAAGCAAGACAGTCGCGCCGGTGATGCCGAATCCGTTGATCAAAATCTGGCCGATATCTTCCCCGAGCAAACCGCCGCTGGTTTCGGGTAAGCGAATACCGACCCGTACGAAATGCACATGGGCGAGCGAGGCACCGGACACCACGGTCATTCCGAAACCGGCCCATCGCAACGCGCCGTTCCAGCCGTTCCGGTTATGCGCATCCACCCGGTAACTCAGAATACCCCGATAGATGATCATGATCGGGAACAATCCAGCCGTCACACCGAAAACCGCGAGCAAAAAATCCGAGACCCAGGCGCCTACCGCGCCCCCTGCATTTTTTACCGGTGCTCCGCTGCCGCTCGAGGTCCAGCCCGGATCATCGAGATTGAAAGTCGCGAGCGAAATCAGAAAAAACAACGCCAGGGCTGTCATTCCGAGCAACACGACTTCGCGGATGCCGCGGATCCATTCGTCTCCGAACGTGTCCGGGTACGCGCGATTTTTTTGCTGTGCCAAACTCTTATCCCGTTTCTAGTTAATTTAACTATCCTATTATATTTAATGAAAATATAAATTCAATCATCGCGAGTCGTTCGCGACAGCGCCTGATACTTCGTTTCGACCGCCGCCACCTCGTCCACGGCTTGATGATTACAACTGCGCGGCTCCGGATGCGAGCGCAATGCCCAGAGCAAGAGGAACCGAAATCAGAAAGACCGCCAGTCCGGCCGGAATGTCAGTCCGGAAATTGGCCAATAGGTTGAGGTTTTCGTGATGGGGGAATTGGTCGTTGCGATTCATTATTTTCTTGATTTATAGTCATCGCACTTCGCATTTCGGCGCCGGGGTGCTTGCCAGAGGTCACCGTGAATACATCCCTGTAGGCTCTGTGACAGCTTCCTTGTTGTCAAAACCTCCGGCAAGCACCCCGGCGCCTCCATGTACCAGTGCCGAAATTCGAAGTACGAATGGTATAGTTCGACGCGATTATACCGGGATGCGGTCCGCGACAAAGCCCTCTCCCTACAGCCGGATAGCAACCGATTCAATGGAAAACCGCGGGCCTGAATGATCGGGAGTCATGCACGATCAACACTCGAAATCGCCACCCGATTTTCGATAATACAGGGCTCGTTTGGAGTCCAGGAAGGGTGAAGACGATCGCTTGCGCATGTTTACCCGACGCCGCCATGGATCAGGATCCGGCCCATTTCCTCCCGCTCCGGATGAAGATCGAGCGGGAGGGATCAAACGAGCATGGAAAATAAAATTCGGCTGTAACCCGGGAACTGTAGCTTTACGGAATCGACATGCAACCGGGAAATTGCATCAATGTGACGCATATCCAGCTTCGCTGTCTGGAAGCCGGGCAACGACTC
>JAKEEL010000089.1 GCA_022616595.1 Methylococcaceae bacterium | reverse complement strand
GTCGCCTTTTCCGCGACCAGTTTGACGAACCCCCTGGTTTCGAAGTTCGCGAGCGCGCGCGGCACGTTATCCAGGGTCAGGGTTCGACTCTCGGTTTCGATATTCCGCGTATGCGCCTCGGCTTCGTTCAAGCCCACGGTGGCCATCTGCGGATCGGTGAACATCACCGCCGGCATTGCCGAGAGGTCGAGCGCGGCCTCGCCGCCCAGCATGTTGATCGCGGCCCTGGTTCCGGCGGCCGCGGCCACATACACGAACTGCGGCTGGTCGGTGCAGTCGCCGGCCGCATAAATGTGCTCCACGCTGGTCCGCATATGGTCGTCCACCTGGACCGCACCCGATCGGTGGCTTTTTACGCCGGCTTTCTCCAGAGCCAGCGATTCGGTATTCGGTGGGCGTCCGGCCGCGATCAGCAAGTGATCACCCTGGAGGATTTCATGCGCGGTGTTGACGATGAATTTTCCGGACGAAAACCAGCCTTTCTTGTATTGAACGGCTTCCGGCCGGGTATGGGTCAGGACGCGCATCCCCTCGGCTTCGAGCACCTTTTGCAGTTCCGCACCGATCGCGGGGTCCTCGCTGTACATCAGCGTATGCCGCGCGAGCAGCGTGACTTTGGATCCGAGCCGCAGAAATGCCTGCGCCAGTTCCAGGGCGACAATGCCGGCGCCGATCACGATCAGATGTTCCGGCAGCTTCCCGGCCACCAGGGCTTTGGTGGAAGTCCAGTAGGGAGTTCCCGCAAGCCCCGGAATCGGGGGAACCGCGGGCGATGAGCCGGTTGCGATCAGGAAGCGGTCGGCGGTAATCTCGACATAGTTTCCGTGTTCCTGGTCGACGATCAAGGTATGGGCATCCCGGAAGCGCGCGTCGCCGCGAACCAGCGTCATGCCGGACTGCGCCTTGATGATGTCTTCATATTTGGCGGCCCGCAATTCATCCACGCGGGCCTGCTGCTGCGCGACCAGCTCGGCACGATTGATTACGGGTACTTGTCTTTTGAGGCCTTTAAACGCGTGGGACTTCTGATGGTGCGCAAGCTGCGCGGCCCGAATCATGATTTTCGAGGGCACGCAGCCTACATTCACGCAGGTTCCGCCAATCACGGGGCCCCGTTCGATGAGCGTGACCCGCGCGCCTTCTTCAAGGACTCGAAGAGCACAGGCGAAGGCTGCGGAGCCGCTGCCGATAATCGCGACATGCAGTGGGTCTCCCCCGTCTTTTCGCAACGGCGCCGCAGCAGTAATGACCGGCTCATGATCGTTGAGCGGACTGACCTTGTACCCCTTTCCCTCGATTTTGGCGATCAGCGAATCGAAGCTCACACTCCCACTCACCTTGAGATCGCCCCGCGCGTCCGGATAAGAGACCTTGATCTCGACGCCTTTGAGCCGGTTCAGCGTTTTTTCGATTCCGGCCGCGCAGCTCGGGCAGGTCATTCCTTCTATTTTGATTGCTTTAGTCCACATGGATGGCTCCGCTGTCGTTGATAGCAGGGATGGTTTCCAGGTCCGGCTACTTTTCATGTCTTTGTTTTGCACGATTCCCCCGGCTTCGATTCGCCGGAAAAACGACCAGACCGAGCAGGGCGAGACCGGCGATGATCAGTACCGGCCAACTGGTCAGCCAGCCGATCACCCTGGCCGGTCCGAAAATGCCCAGATAGATCAGCAGCAGGGGAAGGCAACAAATCGCGAAATGCCACAGAAAAACCTGACGGCCCGGATCCTTCATGGTTTTACTCCGATTTCAGCGCGGACGGATAGCCCGCATCCAAGGTTGCGCGGGTCAATGCCTCAACGGTGGTTGCCGCGGGGTCGAAGGTCACGCGTGCGGTCTTCGTCTCGTAATCGACCTCGGCTTCTTTGACGCCGGCGACCTTTTCCAGCGCCTTGCGAATGGTGATCCTGCACATCGGACAGTCCATGTTCCGGACATTCAGGGTCACCGTTTTTAAGGCCATTGCGGATGAGGCGGGAGCTTCCCCGGCGCTGAGAAACGCAAGATGGCTCGAAAACAACCAGGCGATTACCAGCCCTTTCAGAATAAACCGCATGAATCACTCTCCTACTCGATAAAGTACGGGGCATACCAGGGGAAGGCCAGCAGCGCGATCAGGATCGCGGAACCCACCCAGAACAGGATGCGCTGATTACGCTTGACCGGTTCGGAAGCGCAGGCTACTCTGCTCTCGCACGAATCCGGCACCAGATACAACTTGCGAAACGCGAGACCGATCAAAATCAGCGTCGCAATCAGAAAGACCGGGCGCGCGGCCTCCATCGCGGTCAGGTTCGTGACCCAGGCGCCGCCGATTCCGAGGGACACCAGCACCAGGGGTCCGATGCAGCAGGCCGAAGCCCCGAGCGCGGTCAGGAGCGCCCCGAGACCGAGCCATCCGGGCCGTTTAAGCAGTTGTTCAAGTTCGCTCGATTTTTCAATCTCGGCTGATTTTTCAATTTCGGTTGACATCTGTGAACTCCTCGTTTCGGTGGTTTCCGGTGAGTTTAGATTCCGTACGTTAGTTCGGTGTCTACCATCGAATTTATGGAATATTGTTGCCGCTTTTCTTGTTCCGTTCGCGCCGGTTTTCGAGGTCTTTGTTCAGCACGGCCAATCCATAGCAAAGTATTGCCATGAATCCGATTACGAAGATGCCGATGATGAACCATGCGATTGAAGGATCCATAGCACGAGCCTCGAGGAGTGTAGAAAATGACCTGATCGTTTATCGAAAAGGGCCGGTTTTCATGGTAAATCCCGTAGGCCGGTACGGTGTCAAGCCCGATCTTTATTGCTTTATCGCACGACACCGAATTCGAGACGAATTGTGGCGAAAATGCGCCGAGGATTCCAAGTTGAACCTCGGTGGACACCGGGAGTGTTGCAGGAATTGCGGCGCTCGGGAAGTTCATCTGAGGCTTCGAGGAATGGAGATTTTCCGGTCCCGGGTAA
The DNA here is from genome assembly GCA_022616595.1 of Methylococcaceae bacterium. Taxonomy (GTDB): domain Bacteria; phylum Pseudomonadota; class Gammaproteobacteria; order Methylococcales; family UBA1147; genus UBA1147. The sequence goes on along the minus strand of JAKEEL010000089.1, from coordinate 323 downwards.
CCGGGAGCAATAGAAGTCCCGGTTCAACCGATTCGCTCTATTTCGAAAGTTAGGTACGGCCTGCCTTGACCGAGGGCGACCGGCCCGCCGTAATCCAGCTACATCGAGCCGGGAAAAGCAATGCATTCTGGCCGGGTTCGTGTCCGCATTATTTAGAATTTCCGCTTGACAACGGGCTATGGTACGGAGTTTATAAGTGACCGCTCCTGTTACTCTAACTTGAGGAGTAGAACCATGCGACTGAACATCGTTTCGATTTCAAACCGATCTGGTTTGGCTGTCGGATTTTTCATAATCCCTTTGGTGGGTATCTTGACGGGAAT
>JAKEEL010000088.1 GCA_022616595.1 Methylococcaceae bacterium | reverse complement strand
TCCGGGATAACTGAAAAGCCTGTTCAACCGGAACCATGAATTACGCGGTTTCTGAGCGGCGGAGTGCGCGGCCGCAGCTAAATTTTTCCGGACCTTATCCTTGCGGATGAGGGGTCTCCTTTAAATAAATCCATTCAATCCAAGAAACAGGGTGCTGACATCGTGGAACCCGCAGAAGTCGAAGCAATGATCAAAAAGCAGTTACCGGATGCGCAAGTGATTGTTAACGGGGAAGGCTGCAGTTTTTCCGTGATCGTGGTCAGCACCCGATTCGAGGGCTGCACGCTCTTAAAAAAACAGCAGTTGGTATTGGATTCGGTCAGGGAGCCGCTTGCGAGCGGAGCATTGCACGCGATCAGTGTAAAAGCCCATACCCCGGAAGAATGGTCCCGGCAATAGACATGGCATGGGTGCGGTTCATGTTCTCGCCGCAGATCGGAATTCCGGTCGATGTCACGAGGAGCGCGCTGTCTTGAGTCGGGGTGCAATGCGGCCCGGAACCACGAAATCCGGAATTAGCCTATTTGAATTTTGTATTTCGAGGCTGCTCGATTAAATGAATTGCGGGAGGAAGACTCCGGGAGGGCCGGTGGACAAAGCATGCGATGTTGATCTGTTCCGGCTGGAAATCGGGGATGTCGAACCGCTGAAGCGAGCGGATCGTGCAGTTTTAAGGGTTGCCTCGGAAGAAACGCCTGGACAACGGTACCGCAGGCGGGTGGCCGAGCAGGACACGCCTGAGAAAAATTGTTTATCAACCGATTTCGCCGAACCGCTTGCAGCGGAAGATATCCTGTGTTTCAAACGCGACGGGGTTCAAAACGGTGTGTTCCGCAAGCTTAAACTCGGGGCTTATTCGGTGGATGCGACGCTGGACCTGCATCGACTGAGCGTCGATAAGGCGCGCGATGAAGTTTTGCGGTTTCTTTACGAGTGCCGCCGATTCGATGTGCGTACCGCGCTGATTTGTCATGGGAAGGGCAGGCGTTCGGAAGGCTATCCGGTGATCAAGAGTTTTCTCGCCAGATGGCTGCCCGCGATTCCCGAAATTATCGCGTTTCACAGCGCCCGCAGTTTCCACGGCGGGACCGGTTCGGTCTATGTCTTGTTTAGAAAAAGCCTGAAGCAAAAGGAGATCAACCGGAGACGCTATTGCGGGACGCGCTGAGAGTCGCCGTTCGGCCCAATGATTGCGGGCGTTGAAAAGGTTAGGTCGCGACTACTCTGTTCCGTCCATGCACTCGGATCATTGCCCGGATAACCACGGAAGCGTATGAACGATTCAACGATACTTGCTAAAGACGAGAACCGGCCTTCGTTCGCCGGCAGCCTGTTTGTATTGATTGCCGCGCTGGGGTTTTCGACGAAAGCGATCTTGATCAAGCTGGCCTATGCCGAGGGCGCGGTGGATGCGATCAGTCTTCTGGCTTTGCGAATGGCGATGTCGCTGCCGTTTTTTTTGATCGCGGCTACCTGGATCGGAAAGACCGACCGGCAACCTGCGATGACGCGCGCGGACTGGTGGATTGTTCTGGCGCTCGGGATGATCGGTTATTATTTCGCGAGTTTCCTGGATTTCAAGGGCTTGACCTATATCTCCGCGGGATTGGAGCGCCTTATTTTGTTTCTTTATCCGACCCTGGTCGTTTTGTTTTCCGCGCTGGTTTACCGCCAACGGGTCCGCGTTCCGGAAATACTCGCGCTGGTTTTGAGTTATGCGGGAATCGGCTTCGTGGTTTCGGAGGATATCGGGCTTCAATCCGCGGACTTGTGGATCGGAATCGCCTGGGTATTCGGCAGCGCGGTCGCCTTTGCATTCTATATGATGGGGAGCGGCGAAATGGTCCGCCGGATCGGTTCGTTCCGATTCACCTGCTACTCGATGATCGTGGCTTGTCTGGCGACAGGAATCCATTTCATTTTGCAGCCCGGAGGCCGATTGCTCGGACTGCCATTCCGGGTCTACTGGCTCGCGTTATTGATGGCCTTGCTTTCCACCGTATTGCCGGTATTTTTTCTGAACGCCGGAATTCGCCGGCTCGGTTCGGGGACGGCTTCCATCATCAGTTCCGCCGGGCCGGTCGCGACGCTGGTGCTCGCGTATTTTCTGCTCGGCGAACAGCTGAGCCCGGTCCAGATCCCGGGGACCGCTGCGGTGCTCGCGGGGGTTTATCTGATCAGCCGGTTCTCGCCTCGCCGCGATGGCTGACCCCGGATTCGAAAGCGTATCGTATTGCTGAAAAAGCGGGAGTTGAATCGTGCAATCAATCTGTGTTTTCTGCGGTTCTTACGTCGGTTCGCGGGTGCAATATTCCCAGATCACCCGCCGGCTTGGAGAAGAACTGGTGCGCCGGAACATCCAATTGGTGTACGGGGCTGGCAGCATCGGATTGATGGGAATCCTCGCGGATCAGGTCCTCGAACTGGGCGGCCGGGTAGTCGGTGTGATTCCGAATTATTTATCGAACAAGGAGGTGATGCATTCGAATCTGAGTCAAGTGCATATCACAGACAGTCTGCTCGAACGCAAATACCTGATGATGGAACTTTCAGATGGATTTATCGCATTGCCGGGAGGGATCGGAACGCTCGATGAATTATTGGAGGTCTATTCCTGGGCGCAGCTCGGCAGACACACAAAAGCGATCGGCTTGCTCAACGCCTGCGGTTATTATGACGCCTTCCTGGCCATGATCGACCATTCGATCAGGGAAGGATTCACGCGGACCGACTATCGACGCTTGTTGTTGGTTGAAGAGGAAGCGGAGCGCTTGCTCGACCGAATGATGGAATCCTGACGGGGGTTTGTTGGTTTGGATACCCGGACGGAACAGGTTGTCGCGGCCAGGTTCCTCCGCGAAGGCGCGGTTGTTTTTGTTCAGAGGCTCGGTAACGGGCTTATCAACGATACCTATCTGGTCACCACGGATTCCCCGGCCCTGCCGCGCTTTGTGTTACAGAAGATCAACGGCGCGGTGTTCCCGTTCCCGGACAGAATCATGGCCAATCTGGAACAACTGAGCCGTCACCTGAGCGCGCGGATGCAGGACCACGGATCCGTAAACCGCGAATTCTTTCGACTGCCTTCGTTACTTTCGACTACGCAGGGACAAAACTATTATATCGGGGAGTCGGGAGACTACTGGCGCGCTTTGACTTATATCGAGAACAGTCACACATTGGATCGGCTCGAATCACGGGAGGACGCAGGAGAGGTCGGGTTCGCGCTCGGCCGATTTCACCGGGAAGTCCGGGACCTAGACCCGGAATCGATGCAGGATTCCCTGCCGGGTTTCCATATCACCCCGTTGTATCT